>JAGMZX010000171.1 GCA_018005585.1 Candidatus Hydrogenedentota bacterium
ATCGCCGCTGTAAGACATCGATACCGTGAACGACAGACTCGTCGTCCCTGGAATCAACCACCCGTTCTCGTCAAGGCCCGTCACCGTACGCTCCATCACCATCTGACCCCACACCGGAAACGCGGCGAGTAGCCCGAGAAAGAGCAAAGGCAGACACAGCCTGACCGTCCTGCCGTTTTGCCATGCCCCGGTAGCACGAGATTGCGAGTTCATCAGAAGAGCCTCCATTTTAAACCCACTGGCGCGGGTATTCCCCAGCGTTTGTTCTGCAACACCCATTATACACTCATAATGGCCACGCCACCGCAGGAACACTGCGAAGCACGAACCACACGGTCACGTGGCAACTCCCATAAAACCCTGATGGATACAGGCATACACTATCACGATGCCCGTTGTCAATGCCGCGTGTCAACAGACTTTTTCACGGAACGGGCTCAAAGTGCCGAATGGCCAGGATATTGTCCACGGATTCCTCTGCAAAAACGGCCCGAACACGCATGCCGACATGAGCACAGGCGGGGTCGCCGCAGTTCAACAGGTGCGAAATGCACGAATCCGCGCCGTCCAGACGAATCAAGGCAAGCACATAGGGCGGTTCTTTGGGCTGGTAGGGTTCCCGGTACCGGATAACGGTGAAGCCGGTGACCGTGCCTTCGGGGCCCACCTCGACCCAGTCCTGGTCCAGACGTTCGAAGGTCCGTTCGCAGGTCTGACGGGGCGGTACAACGGTCCTGCCGGACTTGGCGCCGCGCACTCCGAGAATCTTCTTGCCGTCGCGAAGCGCCAGGAGGAACCGGCTGCCGACCGCCCCGGCAAAATACTGGTACGGCAGGGCCATCTGCCCCTCAATAATGAAGCAATCATTGGGTTCGCCGGTCATTCCATACTCTCCTAGTCAACGAGTTCGAAGTGTTTAATGTCTTCCATACAACCACTCCGTTCTTCATTGAACACCGCGCGCACGCGCGCGCCGCGGCGCACCTTGCCCAGGTCCGGCGCGTCCAGCAGATGCCAGAGCGGCGAATCCGCGCCTGCGCCGTCCAGGTCGACCCAGCAAATCACGTACGGGACATCGCGCGTCTCGCCAGTGAGCGGATCCGGGCTCGCGTAATACACGACGTCAACATCGCGGATGACGCCCCCCGGCCCGACTTCGACCCATTCGGTGGCTTCCTGATGGGAAACGGCATCAACCTCGCGCGGCGGCAGCAGACAACGCCCACCCGGCACGCGCACGGCCATGATTCGCCGATTATCCCGCAATTCGGCCAGGAACCGGCCCATGATCGGGCCTGTCGCGAACCGTTGCGGAATGCTTAACACCTGCCGCGAGACAATGAGTTCCTGTTTCTCTTTTTCAGGCATGTCGCACCTCTCCCGGCGCCGGTTTTTCCTTCGCGAGCAGCATGAGCACCGTCCAGAGCGTCCCTCCGAAACCGGAAGCCAACGCGCGCCGGACCGGTTTCGGGACCTGGTGGCTCCCGGCGGCGCCGCGCACCTGCATCGCGGCCTCCGCAACGCGCACAAGCGCCGTCGCGCCGATCGGATTGCTCGCCTGGACGCCGCCCGAGGGATTCAGCGGAAATGCGCCGTCGAGCCGAATTTCGTCGTTCTCGACCATTTTCAGGTGCTCATCGCCTTCGAGCAGGAGGAATTCGCGCAGCCAGTCGAGCCCCCACCAGGCGGACGGGTCGTACATCTCGAACACGTCGATGTCGCGGCGCGGGTCAGTGATGCCGTTCCGGCTGTAGAGCCGTTCCGCCGCAACACGCATGGTCGTCTTCTCCTGGCTGAACAGGAGCGTCTCTTCGCGATGGACCGTCTCATGGTCGATAATCCACGCGGGCGTGGCGCGGAACTGGTCGACCTTGTACTCCGCGACGAACAGGACCGCGCAGGCGCCGTCGCTCTGCGAACACATGTGCAGCATGCGCAGCTCGCCTGCCAGTGGCGGCGAGTTCTCCGCCATTTCCTTGATGAAATTCCGGTCGAGCCCGAGACGCCGGTGCGCTTTCTCATTAAGCATGGCGTGCTCGTCCATGATGGTGCGCATCTTCATTGCGGCGTATTTCGCGCGGTCTTCGCCGAATTCGTCGATGACCGCCTGCGCGGTGGTGCCGGTCAGCGCGCCGGTTTGGATGCTGCGCCCCCAGAGCGGGTCGGCCATGTTCGTAATTCCGCCGGTCGTATGACCCTCCTGGAGCTTCTCGAAACCGATGGCGAGCACAACGTCGTGCAGCCCCGACGCGACGAGGTTGTCCGCGGCGCAAGCGAGCGTGATGCCGGTGGTGCCGCCTGTGGTCAGGCGCAGTCCCGATTTGCCCCACACGCCGCTGCCGAGCGTGTGCCACATGTCCGGCTGGTGCACCATCTCGAATAGCTCCATGTTGCCATGGAGCACGCAGTCCACGTCATCAAGCGTGACGCCCGCGTCGTCGAGCGCTTCGACCACGGCTTCGTGGATCATTTCGGGCTGGTTCACTTCCTCGCGATGACTGGAGAAGCGGGACATGCCGCTCCCGATGATCGCGACGTTCCGGCGTTTACGCTTCATGAACTTTCGTCCTTCCCTACGCTTCCAACACGACCGCGACCTGCAATTGCCCCGCGGGGCCACAGCAGCCGTGCGCCAGCCCGCGCCGCGCGCCCGCCACCTGCCGTTCACCGGCATCACCGCGCAATTGCAGCGCCACCTCCGCCACGCGCGCCATGCCGCCCAACATCAGCGGGTTGCCCGCGAGCATGCCTCCGGAGCGGTTCACGTTGTGGCGGTCCGGCCCGTGCTCCGCGAGCCACGCCGCGCCGCATCCCGCGCCGCACAAGCCGAGGCCTTCGGCCCACTGGGGCATGTGATGGGCATACTGGTCGCACAACTCGACAACGTCGAACGCGGTTTTCGGGTCCTGGACGCCGGCCATGCGGTAAGCGCGCGCGGCGGCCCGCTCCAGCGCGAAATTCCCCGCCAAGTCGCGTTCGCCGAGGTAAAAGCTGTCGTAGCAGTTGCCGAGTCCCGTCACCCAGACCGGCTTGTCCGTGATCTCGCTCGCACGTTCCTCCGAGGCGAGGACCATTGCGGCGGCCCCATCCGTCACGGGGTACATGAAGAGTTCGCGGATGGGGTCTGCCAGCATCCGCGAAGCGAGCACCTGGCCGCGCGTCAGCGGGTTGGCGTCGCGCGCGACGGGGTTTTTCGCCGCCCATTGCCTGGAACGCACAACAACATCGGCCAGTTGTTCCTCTGTCACGCCGCTCCTGCGCAGGTAGGCGTCCGCCTGCAGCGCCGCGGCGGCCAGATAATCCAGGCCGACGGGCCGCGTGAAGAAGGGGTCAAATGCCAGGTGTGTTACCGTGTTGCGGCTCTTGGCCTGCGATTCCTTGCAGTGCCCGGCCAGCAGCACGATATCGTGTTTGCCGGACAAGAGGGTCGATACGGCGTAGTAGACACCCTGCGCGCCGTCGGAATCGACCTTTTCTTCAGAGCCGAAATGAGCCCCGACCACGTCGGTGACGGCGCTGTCCGAGATCGTGCGCGCATCAAACACGTCGTTCGAGACCGTCACCGCCGCCTCGATTCCGCCGTCGCCGAAGCCGAGCCCGGTTTGTTCGCGCACTTGCTTGACGACTTCCCAGACCATGCCTTGCATGCGGACATCCCTTTTGTCCGCCTCGTACTTTGTCTGGGCAACCGCACAGATAGCGACTCGCCTCGTCAAAATGCCTGTCCTCCGTTCCCCTGCGCGCCCGCAACGGCGGTCACAGGGCGACATGCGCCCACGTCTGCTGCCGCGCGGTGGCGCCGTATTGTATGGACACCCGCCCGCTCTTGACAGCGCGCAGAATGGCGTCATGTTCCCGCGCCGCGGCCACGGTGACCCAGGCGCGCCCGCACATTTCGAGCGTGTGGCTGTCGTCCGAAGCGACCTTCGGCAGGGCAATGGCCGGGATGTCGTATTCGGGCGTGTAAAAGCCTTTTGCGGTCACCTCGATCGCGTGCAGCGGCATATTCTGCTCAACCAGCGCGATGCGTTCAAGCACCTGCGGCACCGTATAGCCGTATTCCGCCGGATGATTGAACACTTGCAGCGTCTCCTCCCGGCCCCGGATCACATTCACGTGCACGTATCCGCGCACGAAAATCGTCTTCTCGACCCCCTTGTAAACCAGCATGCCCTCAAACACGTCGGGAATCGCCGCGTAGGCGTCCGGCTTCATAAGAAAATCGTGGTCCGTAAGCGCCACGAAATCAAAACCCAGCTCGTGATAGGCGCGCAGCGCTTCCTCCGGGGTAAGCTGCCCATCGGAGCACGTCGTATGCGCGTGCAGCGCGCCTTTGAGCCCTTGCGGCGCGGCGGCGCTCATCCCACCTGCCGCATCATGTACATCACCTTCCACTGGCCTTCCTGGCATACCTGGTCGCGGTGATTAAGCACCTTGACGTCATAGATGACCACGCCAAGCCCCGGCTTGCTCGTGGCCCGCTTGGACGCGACCTTCTGCACCACGCGGATGGTGTCGCCGATAAACACGGGGTTCCGGAAGTCCCAGGCCAGGCCGAGAAACGCAACCAGCTTGTGCTGTTCCGCGCCGGGATTGCGCGCGACGAGGCCGGAAGCGATTGACAGTCCCAGCAGGCCATGGGCGATCCGCTGACCGAAGGGCGTATTCTTTCCAAATTCCGCGTCCGTATGCAGTGCGTTGAAATCACCGGAAAGCCCGGCGAAATTGACGATGTCCGCTTCCGTGACGGTTCGGGCCGGCGATACGGCCTCACCGCCTTCCTGCAAGTCTTCAAAATAGATGCCATCCGATGCGTTCATTACCGCATGCCTCCGATGCCTCGCTTGACCAGTTCTCTTACGATGATGAGCCGTTGGATTTCCGAAGTGCCGCCGCCGATGGTGCCGACGCGCGCGTCGCGCAGCATGCGCTCCACCTCGTACTCCTGCATATACCCGTAGCCGCCGAGAATCTGGATGGCGTCGTTGCACGCCCGCTGGCACATCTCCGTGGCGAACAGTTTCGCGTAGGACGCCTCGGCGCTGCAGTGGGCGCCCTGATCGCACAGGACCGCGGCCTTGTGCGTGAGCAGGCGCGCCGCTTCGATGTTCATGGCCATGTCGGCAAGTTTCTCCGCGACCATCTCGAACATGATAATCGGCTGACCGAACTGGACGCGTTCCTGCGCGTATTTGAGGGCGCGGTCGAGGGCCGCGCGCGCGCCGCCGACGCCCATCGACGCGCCGACCGTCCGCTCAACATCGAGCCCGCCCAGCAGGATGCCCAACGCGCGGTTCTCGCCCTGGACCAAGTTCGCTGCCGGGACACGGCAGTCCTCGAAGAACACCTCTGAAGTCGGTGAACCGCGCATACCCATCTTCTTGAATGGCTTGCCGACCGTGATCCCCGGCGTATCCATGTCTATGATGAACTGGCTCAGGCCGCGTGGGCCCGCTTCCTTATCCGTGCGCGCATAAACCAGCAACACACCCGCCACGGCCGCGTTCGTAATGAATGTCTTGCTGCCGTTCAGCACGTAGACATCGCCCGCGCGCACGGCGGCCGTCTGAAGCCCGAGCGCGTCCGAACCGGCCCCCGGTTCCGTCATGGCGATGCCACCGAGCACCCTGCCCGACGCGAGGTCCGGCAGGTACTTGGCTTTCTGTTCGTGCGAGCCGTTGCAGGCCAAATTGTGGCAGCACAGCGTCGCGTGGGCAAGGAAGGACAGCGCCGTCGAGGAACAGGCGCTCGCGATCTCTTCCATGACCACGCACATGGTGAGCACATCGCCGCCGACGCCGCCGTATTGCTCCGGCACCAGCAACCCAAGCAGACCGAGTTCGCCCATCTTGCGAAAAGTCTCGGCGGGAAAGCGTTCTTCCTCGTCCACCTGGCGGGCCAGCGGGGCGATTTCGGTCTGGGCGAACCGGCGCACCATGGCCTGCATCTCGCATTGTTCGTCGGTGAGGCGAAAATCCATGCTGGCTCCTCTGAAGTGCCAAAGGTGCGGCGTTTCCCGTGCGGCCGCGGCGGCGGCAGTCTACCATGCCCGTGGGGAGGCGTCAACGCGCGCAGACCTTGTTTTCGCATTGCGGGCCGGGCCGCCAGGATGGTAGATTCTCGCGGGACGGCGGCCGCGCGCCGCCGCGGGGTCGAAGGAACACGCATGAAAGCGATCATCATGGCAGCGGGCGAATCAACGCGCACCGCCCCGCTGACGTTAACGCGCCCGAAAGCGCTCTTGCCCGTCATGAACCGGCCCATCCTGGCGCATCAACTCGACGCGCTGGCGGGGCTGGCGGAGAGCGTTGTCATCGTGGTCGGTTACCGCGAAGACATGATCCGCGAGCGGTTCGGCGCCGAGTTCGAGGGGATGCCGCTGACCTATGTCTCGCAACGGGAACGACGCGGCACAGGCCACGCGGTGCTGCAATGCGCGGACCTCATTGACGGACCGTTTCTCGTCATGAACGGCGACGACCTGTACGACCGGCGCGACCTCGCGCGCGTCGCGGCGATGGAGCAGGCCGCGCTCGCGCTGACGGTGCAGGACCCGCGCCCCTATGGCATCTACGAGGTGCGCGGCGATGGCCGCGTCGTGCGCCTCGTCGAGAAACCGAAGGAAGTCTTCTCCAACCTCGCCAATATAGGCGTGTACAGGTTCACGCCAGAGGTATTCGACGTGCTGCGCCGGACCGGGCCGTCCGAACGCGGTGAAATCGAGATTACGTCCGCCGTGCAGACACTGGCCGCAACCGGGGACTTCCGCGTCGTCCGAGCCGAGGGTCATTGGCTGCCCATCGTTTACGCGTGGAATCTGCTCGACGCGAACGCGTTCTGGCTCGAACATTTCCTGCGTCCGGAGAACCACGGCGAGGTCAGCCCGGCCGCGCATCTCTCCGGCGTGGTACACGTCGGCCGCGGCACGGTCATCCGGCCCGGCGCGGTCATCGACGGGCCCGTCTACATCGGCGACCGCTGCGAGGTCGGGCCCAACTGCTGGCTGCGCCCCGGCGCGACCCTGTGCAATGGCTGCAAAGTCGGCCAGGCCAGCGAGATCAAGAATTCGATTCTCATGGACGGCGCAAAAGCGCCGCACCACAACTACGTCGGCGACAGCATCCTGGGCGAAGGCGCCAACCTCGGCTGCGGCACCGTCACCGCAAACCTGCGGCATGATGCTTCCCCGCAAAAATCGCTCGTCAAAGACCAGTTCGTGGATACGGGCCGGCGCAAGCTGGGCGCGATCCTCGGCGACCATGTCCATACGGGCATTAACACCTCGGTCTATCCCGGCCGCAAGCTCTGGCCCCACACGACGACCCGCCCGGGCCAGATTGTCGATCGCGATATCATCGCCTAGCCAAGAGAGGGAGTTCGCTCCGGCGGACGGGACGCGCCCGGCCCCATTTCCTTTTCGTGACCGCCGTGCCTCCGTGTGCGGCTCCTTGGCCCGTCTTACACTCAGATACCCGCACACGGGGTCTATCGCGGACAGGCTGAACGCTGTGCTGCAGGCAAGCGCACCGGGGGGTATCGCGGCATGGCGCGGCACCCCGGCAGGAATGTTATAGTACGCGCTGGCGCCGCAAGGCAGGGCGCGGAAGGAGCTCATGTTCACGTTGCCGGAGTACGGCCGGGTCGTCGGCCTCGACGTGGGCGAGGTGCGCACCGGCGTCGCGGTCAGCGACCCGATGCGCATGATCGCGTCGCCCCACGACACCATCGCGATGGGTTCGCCCGAGGCAAATATCGAAGCGGTGCGGCGGGTCGTCGCGGCGACGGAAGCGGTCTGCCTGGTCGCCGGGGTGCCGCTGGACCGGGAGGGCAAACCGGGCCCGCAGGCGCAGAAAGTGCTGGCGTTTGTGGAACAACTGCGCGCCGCTTTGGATATACCCGTCGAGACGGTGGACGAGCGGTTTTCGACGGCGGGCGCGGAACGCGCCCTGCGAGCCGCGGACGTCCGGGGCCGGAAACGGCGCGGCGTGATTGACAAGGTCGCCGCGGCGGATATTCTGCGGACATTTCTGGACCGGCTGGCGGCGCAGGCCGCGGCCGCGAGAAGGAACCACGAGCCGTGAGCGACGCGAAGGACGGGCGCGAGCCGCGCAAGCGGGGACGGTTTCATCTGTGGCTCGTGCGCGTCGTGCTGCTGGCGTGGGTCGTGGCGGGCCTGCTGGGGGTCGGGGTCGGCTTTGTCGCGCTGATCGTATACGAACATGCGACCCAGCCAGGCATCCCGGGCGCGCCGGTGACGTTCACCGTGCCGGAAGGCGCGACGGGCCAGCAGGTCGGGGAACTGCTCGCGCAGGCAGGCTTGATCGACCATGAGATCTTCTTCCGCATCGCACTGAAGCGCGACGGCACGAACACGCCCATCCGGCACGGCGTCTATGAACTGGCCCACGGCCTGAGCGCGCTGCAATTGCTGCACGCGCTGTATGAAGGGCCCGCGCGCCCGCTCGACGTGGACCGGTTCCGCGTGACCATCCCCGAGGGCATGTCGTTAAGACAGGCGGCCACGCTGTTCGAGGACCCGGCGGCGTTTCTCGAGGCCGCGCGCGACCCCAACCTTATCGCGGAACTCGGCGTGCAGGTCCCGACGCTCGAAGGTTTCCTCATGCCGGACACCTACTTCTTCGACCGCGAACCGTCCGCCGCCGACCTGGTCGGGCGCATGTTCCGCCATTTCCAGGAGACTTACGCCCGCCTCTCGCGCGACGTGCCCGCCGTGGACCCGCTGACTGTTGTGACGGTCGCCTCGCTGGTCGAGGAAGAGGCCAAGGTCGACCAGGAGCGCCCGGTCATCGCGGCGGTCATCTACAACCGGCTCGACGCAAGCATGCCCCTGCAAATCGACGCGACGCTCCAGTACGCGCTCGACAAGTACGGGCAGCGTCTGCTCGACGCCGACAAGGAAAGCGATTCGCCCTACAACACCTACAAAAACGCGGGTCTGCCGCCCGGACCCATCGCCAGCCCCGGCGAGGCCAGCCTGCGCGCCGCGTTCCAGCCGGCCAACGTGCCTTACCGGTATTTCGTGTCGAACGCGGACGGGCGCACCCACACCTTCAGCAGCACGCTGGAGGAACACAACCGCGCCGTGGCCCGCTTCCGCCGCGATATCTCCGTGCAGCGCCGGGCGCTGGAAGCGCAATCAACGCCCTGACCTGACTCCCTTGCGCCCATCAGAACACGAGTCTTGCGCGAATTTCACATTCAGATTCCTTGTTGACAAATCCGGACTCGGTTCCTAATAATTAGCGAAGAGGTCAGCATTGGGAGCGCCATGAACATATCATCACGTTGCGAATACGCCTGCCGGGCCGTCATCGAACTGGCCATGCACCACGAAGCTCAAGACACGGTCACGTCCGTGGCCATTGCGGAGAAAAGGCACATTCCAGAGAAGTATCTGGTCCATATCCTCCTGCAATTGAAGCGCGCGGGAATAGTCCGCAGCGTACGCGGGGCACAGGGCGGCTACATGCTGAGCCGGCCCGCCGAGCAGATTACCCTGCTCGACATCGTGCAGGCCATAGACGGGCCCATTCTCGACCCGCTGCCGGTCGATGACACCCAATCGGAAGAACTGCGGCCGGCCTGGCGCAGGGTCGCGCGGCGCATCGAGGAATCGCTCAAGGGCACGACGGTGCGCGAAATCGCCGACGGCGCGGGCGCGTCGGAGATGTATTTCATCTAGGTCCTTGCAGTTTCCGCCGGAAAACCGCTATTCTAGGGGGGGGAAACGCATTGATTTTCCATGAAAGGACCGCCATGAGTATCACCCATCCCAACGAACCGGAGGGGAACCGTCTGCGCCGCGAAGCGGATGCCGTGATTGGCCGCGGCCTGAACACCTATACGCCTACCCAGGCCGTCGTGGAACGGGCAGCGGGCTGCATGCTCTGGACGGTGGACGGGCGCCGCCTCATAGATTTTGCGTCCGGGGTATTGGTCGCCAATCTCGGCCATGCGCACCCCGGCTTCGAGTCGCGCTACCAAGCGTACCGGCAGGGCCTGCCGCACAACGCGTACAACCTGACGACCCGGCCGCTCATCGAGGCGTCGCGCAGGCTCATTGCCAGCTTCGGATATCCCAAGGCCCAGAAGATGCTCTGGGCCGCCAGCGGCTCGGAGGGCATCCAGAAGGCCATGTGGTGCGCGCTGCATCGTCACCCGGAGCGGCCCGTCATGCTGGCGACACGCGGAGGCTTCCATGGCAAGAAGGGCCTCGCAGGAGATGTCAGCGGCGAGAAAAGCGCCAACCCTGACGTCCGTTTCCTTTCGTTCCCGCTGGATGACACGCTGACCCCGGCCGCCGTCGAAAAGGAGCTTGCCGCGGTCGCCGCCGAGTCTCCCAACCGCATCGCGCTGCTCATCACGGAGCCCTATCTGGGCGCGAAAGGTTCGTATCACCCGCCCAAGTGGTATCATCGGCTCTTGCAGGACTGGTGCTCGGCGCAGGACGTGGCGTTCATCTTCGACGAGGTGCAATCCTGCCATGGGCGTACCGGCAACATGTACGGATTCCAGACCTACGGCGTGCAGCCCGACCTTGTCGTGCTGGGCAAAGGTCTGGCCAATGGCGTGTCTGCCGCGGCTGTCGTGGGCCGCGCCGATCTCATAGACACACTGGACTATGCGGAAGGTTCCGATACCTACAGCGCCAACCCGGACGCCTGCGCCGCCGTTTGCGCCGTGCTGGATGTCTTTGAGGAAGAACGTATCGTTGACAACTGCCGCAAGATGGCGCCGATCATGGGTGAATGGTTGCGCGCACTCACCGGCAAGTTCCCGTTCGTGAAAGCCGTACGCGGCGAAGGTCTGGTTTACGGCGTGGAAATTGCCGACGCCGAAACGGCCAACCGTTGCGTACTCGAAGCCTATTACGGCACCCGGGACGCCGGCGTGCACTTCCTCGGGCCGCTGGCTCAGAAGGTGCTGCGCGTCAGCCCGCCGCTGGTAATCACCGAATCGGAACTCGACGAGGCCTTTGCGATCATCGAGGCTTGCTGGGCGCGCATCTGACTTCCATGCGACTTGCGGCGGGACCGCGAAATGTTGTAACAAGACGAAATCAGCGAGTCTGCTCAGGTTCGTGCGAAGATGTGCCGACGAATATGGGCAGGAACACGTGGACCGGCCATGGCTTCTTGCGAATACGAGGCATTAGCGGCGTCGACCGGGCGTTAGGGGGCCCTCGAACGCGCGGAGAAGCTGTCGGCGATTGCGAGGGAGAGCGTATATGGCCACTTACGAGTACCACGCAATTCGAGCCGAGGGCAATGAAGAGAAGTCATTCGTGGGCGGCGTAGTCATCGCCAAGGACCGGCATGACGCCAAGGCCAAGCTGCGGGAACACGGCCTGAAAGCGACCATGCTCAAGCAGGCCACGGGCGTCATGGCCGTGCTCAAGTGGTTCGAAGCCGATATCCGGTAAATCGCGTATTCTCCGCCGCCGCATGCCACGAGGCCGCATCGCCGCCCCGGTGGAACTCGCGCGGGCGCACGTAGTACATTTCCGCGCATGGAAGCAGCAGTCCGCGGCCGGGTGAGGGGGATGAATCCATTTCAGCCCAGATATCACGCCTGTTGCCGCTACAACGCGGCGAAGAGGCGCGCATTACAATGAGGCTGGCCTTTGTCATACCCGTTTTTAACGAGCGCGAAACCCTCGAACCGCTGGCCGCGGGCATTGCCCGTCACGCTTCGCCGCACGAGTACCAGATACTATTCGTCGATGATGGCAGCGCCGACGGCTCATATGATGTTTTGCGGTCCCTCCACGAGCGAGACCCGCGTGTAGGCCTGCTCAAGCTGCGCAGGAACTACGGCAAGACGCGCGCGCTGGCCGCGGGCATCGCATGTGCCGAAGGCGACGTCCTCATCACCATGGACGCGGACCTGCAGGACGACCCGGAGGAAATCCCCCGCCTCCTCGCGAAACTCGACGAAGGATACGACGTCGTCTGCGGCTGGAAGGCCGACCGGCACGACCC
>JAGMZX010000172.1 GCA_018005585.1 Candidatus Hydrogenedentota bacterium
TTCCCCTTCCCCTTCCCCTTCCCCTTCCCCTTCCCCCTCGCCCTCGCCTTCCCCTTCGCCCTCGCCCGCCAGCCCGCCGACCACGTCGCCCGTCAGCGTAATGGGCCCGAGACTTTCCGTGCCATACCCGCGCACTTTGATGGTGAAGATGTCATCGGAAAGATCGGCGCCAAAGATCGCGAACACGCCCAGTTCGACAGGAGAACTTCCGATGACGGCGTTGGTCAGACTGCCGATTTCGATCGCGGGTTCCGCGCCGTTCAAACCGAAGGTCTGGCGGACGGTCTTCGTTTCCGCGTCGTAGGCGAGCCGCACCTTGATGCGCGTCACCTCCGTGCCCGCGTCGAAACACGTGACGTTGTCCGGCGCATCCGCTGCGCGCGACAGGTTAAGGTTGCTGTGATTGCGCACCGACCAGCGCCCGTGCAGCGTGCCTTCCGGATTCTCATTCGGCCATTCAATGCCCAGACGGAACCGGGCCACGTCCACCTCATTCGAAGTCAACGGCGTGCCGATATACAGGTAGGTGTTCGAGGCGCTTTCGTCCGGCTCATCTTCGGGGTCCTGCTGCTGGATGGCGGTATCCACCGTCCACACGGCCGTAAGCGTCCAATCCTTGGCGTCGTTCAACACGACCGGCGATGCGCCGTTATAGCTGAGCGCCAGATAACCAATCCCGCCGTTCGGGCCCACGCTGACTTCATAGGTGCCGTCCACAGCATCTTGTATAAGGAGGTTATCGCCGCCGTTCGGACCAATCGAGGGCGAACCCGCGCCCGGAGCCCCAGGAATCGCGGCCTCGGTCCAGTAGAGCGTCTCAGGCCCGGCCATGTCGCCCCAGACAAGGGTCATCTGCACCGCAGCGGCATTGACGCCGAGGGTCATGATAAAAAGAAACAAGGATGGAACAGGAAAAAAAAGTGCACGCCGCATAACCAAGCTCCCTGCACAAGATGTCTCAGGCGAGGCCACCATCACTCCACCTTGAATTATATCATGCCCCGGCGTTATCGGTACGTCATGTTCCATATTGGACCATCATCTCCCTGGCCGGCTATTCGTTACCGGGCAGGGCGCCTGGCGGACGGGCCTCGGCCTTGAGGACTTTCTCGAAAAGCCGGGCCTGTGCGCTCAGCCGTTCCACCACATCCGGATGTTCCGAAGCGACGTCTCGCGTCTCACCGGGGTCCTGCTGCAAATCGAAAAGAGCCAAGCCGATCTCGCCTTTTTCATACCGTCCCGGCTTGCCGCCGCTTCCCCCTTGGGCGAGCTGATTGTAGCTGTGAGGCAAGTGCAATTTCCATCTGTCCGCCCGCACGGCCTGGAGTTCGTCGCTTCGAAAGAAGTAGAAGGCCTCGTGCGGAGTATTCGCGCCGGTCGCGCCGGACAACAACGGCCAGATGTCCCTGCCATCGATGACGCGGTCCGCTGGCGGTTCCGCGCCCGCGAGGCGCGCGAACGTGGGCAGCAAATCGAAAAGGACGGCCATCTCCCGGCAGATGCTTCCTGCTGGAATGCGCCCCGGCCATCGTGCGATGCAGACCTCGCGCTGTCCACCCTCGAAGGTTGTGGTTTTTCCTTCCCGTAAGGGCATCGCGCTGCCGCCGTGGTCGCCGTAAATCAGCCAAGGGCCGTTGTCGCTGCTGAACAATACAAGCGTGTGCTCGGCCAATCCCAGCCGGTTGAGCGCATCGAGGATCTGTCCGGCCGACCAGTCGATCTCCATGATTACATCGCCGTACATGCCTTGGCGCGACTTGCCCCGGAACTTCTCTGAGACATGCAGCGGCACATGTGGCATGCTGTGGGGCAGATACACGAAGAAGGGTTCCTGCGCGTGCTTCTCCATGAATTGCACGGCGCGTTCCGTATAGCGCGTGGTCAACTGGGTCTGATCCGGGTTCCGCTCGATGACCGTTTCGCCGTCGATTAGCGGTAATTCCGGATATCCGGCGGGCCGGTTCGGCGCGGGAAGCATGTCGTTCGAGTACGGCAAGCCGAAGTATTCGTCAAACCCGTGGCGCGTGGGCAGGAATTCCGGGTGATGCCCGAGATGCCACTTCCCGAAACAGCCCGTCGCGTAACCTTGCGTCTTCAGGATTTCCGCGATAGTGACCTCGCCGGCATTCAACCCAATGCGCGACGGCGGATGAAGCACATCTGGCAGACCGACGCGCTGGGGGTAGCAGCCCGTCATGAGCGCGGCTCGCGACGGCGTGCACACAGGCGCAGCCGAGTAGAAGTCGGTAAACCGCATTCCTTCCGCGGCCATGCGGTCCAGGTTGGGCGTCTCAAAGCCCTCGGCGCCGTAGCAGCCCACGTCCGAGTAACCCTGGTCATCGGTCAGGATAATGACGAAGTTGGGCTTGCGCCCGGCCTCGGCGCCCCGCGCGCGCACGGCCAGTGCAGCCGCACCCGCACCCACCGTCAGAAGAAAAGTTCTGCGGTCACATGCACGTCTGTTCACGCGCGCTTCCTCCTCGGTCCGTTCATTCCCGCTCCCATTTGAGCACCCACGGGTCCGCCGTGCGCTCCTGAAACGCGCGCAGCCTGGTCTGTAACTCCGCCAGCAATCCGGCATGCTGCGGGCTCTCGGCGAGATTCCGCACTTCGTGCGGGTCTTCTTCGAGGTCATAGAGTTCAAAGCGCGGCCGGTGCAGCAGCGCCTCGACCGTCCGTTGCCCGTACATCGTGTCGCCGCGCCGCAACACGCCCTGCCACGTGCTCGATTTCCACAGGTCCGAGGCAAACGGATACTCGAGGCCGTGCGCGATGTTCCAAATGAGTTTGTGCCGCCGCGTGCGCACCGCGCGCATCGGATAATACATCGTCACCTCGTGGAACGTATGCGAAGCATACACCTCGTCCCAGCCTTCCGGGTTCTCCTCGCCGAGCGCGGCCCGGAACGACCGCCCGTGAAAAGGCGGCTTATCCGGCAGCGCGCCCGCATAGTCGAGCAGCGTCGGCGTAATATCGGCCCAATTGATCATGGCATTGCACACTTGGCCGCGCCGTTCCTGGAACGGGTCGCGAACGACGCACGGCAGGCGGACGCCCGGTTCGTAGACCGTCGTCTTCGCGCCGGGGAACGCGATGCCGTTGTCGGAGAGGTAGACAACCACGGTGTCTTCCCAGCGCCCGGTCTCGCGCAGGATTTCGGTCAGCCGCTTCAACCCGCTGTCGCAGCGCTGTACCGACATGTAGTACTGCGCCAGTTCTTCGCGGCACTCCGGCGTGTCCGGCAGGAACGGGGGCGGCGTCACGCCGGCGGGATCCACGGGGTCCGAGCCGTCGCGGCGGAACGGACGGTGCGGCTCCGTCGTGCAGACGTACAGGAAGAACGGCCGGCCGGCGGCGGCTTCGATATAGTCCCGGCAGTTCTCCGCCATTTCGGCGGGCGCATGGCCGGGGATCTGTTGTTCAAAGTGATAGGCGGGCTCCGGGGCGACGTGGAACTTGCCCGCGCAAGCCGTGCGGTAACCGGCCTCGGCGAGCAACACGGGCAGTGACCGCACAGTGTCGAACGACGCGAAATGATGATGGCTGTGCTGCAGCCCATACATGCCGTTGGCGTGGTTATACTGCCCGGTGAGAATAACAGACCGGCTCGGGCTGCAACTGGCCGTCGTGCAGAACGCGTGCGAGAACCGCGTGCCGTCCTCCGCGAGCGCGTCGAGCCCCGGCGTCTTGATGTTGGGGTGGCCGTAACAGCCGGCGTCGCCCATGCCGTGGTCATCTCCCACATAGAGCAGCAGGTTCGGACGCCGCGCCTCGCTCACCGCCGGTTCCTGCCGCGCCAGCGCGAACGTCGCAGCGCCCGCCCCCACGGTCTTCATGAAATCACGCCTCTTCATCCATAGGCCCTCCGGTTGTACCCCCCCTTTGCCGGGACGCATGGTACAGGGATTGCGGCGTCGCGGCAAGGCCTGCCACAGGACGCGGTGTTTGTATCACAGCGGAACGTCTGGCTATACTCGCCCCACGCATGTTAAGGAACAGGCTGCCGCCGTGGGTGAACCTTTTGTTGCACAATCATTGACGGGCTGGGGGCGCATGGCGCCTCAGATGTGCCACGTCTACCGGCCGGAAAAACCCCGGTTGGTCGCGGACATTCTGCGCGACCGGGCGCAGGCGCACTACATTGCCCGCGGCCTGGGCCGCAGCTATGGCGACACGGCGGTCAACGCGGCCGGGGGGGTCATCGATTTCTCGCGCTTGAACCGGATGCTGCGGTTTGACCCGGAAACGGGGATACTCGAATGCGAGGCGGGCGTCTCGCTCGCCGAGATCATCGAGACATTCCTGCCCCGGGGCTTCTTCCTGCCCGTTACGCCCGGCACGAAGTTTGTCACGGTCGGTGGCGCCATCGCGAACGACGTGCACGGCAAGAACCACCACCGGGACGGCACTTTTGGGCGTTTTGTGCTCGAATGCAGCCTCTGTACGCCGGACGGCCGGGTGTTTACCTGTTCCCCGGAGCAGAATGCCGACCTGTTCTGGGCGACTGTCGGCGGGATAGGCCTGACGGGGGTCATTAGCACCGCGCGCGTCCGGCTGCAGCGCGTGGAGAGCGCGTACATCGTCGTGGATTACTACAAGTCGCGCGACCTCGAGGACGCCCTGGCCACTATGGAAGCCACGGACAGCCAATACCAGTATTCCGTCGCGTGGGTGGACTGCCTGGCGCGCGGCAAATCGCTGGGCCGGTGCGTGCTCATGCGCGGCAACCACGCGGCGCCCTCGCAGTTGTGCGGGCGCACCGCCGGGGCGCCCTTTGCGATCCCCGCGCGCCGCAAGAGCAACGTGCCCGTGGATTGCCCCGGGTTCCTGCTCAACCCCGTCAATATACGGGCGTTCAACACGCTGTTCTACTCGATCCACCGGTCCGTGGCAGGGCAAATCATCGATTACGACCGCTATTTCTACCCGCTGGACCGCATTCACAACTGGAACCGCCTCTACGGCAAGTGCGGGTTCGTCCAGTATCAGGCAACCCTGCCGCCGGACGGCGCGAAGGGACTTGTCGCCCTGCTGGAACGGCTCAGCGCCGAGAGCCGCGGGTCCTTCTTAGGGGTACTGAAGCGGTTCGGCGACGCGAACCCTGGTCTGTTGTCGCACCCGATGAAGGGCTACACCCTTACGCTCGATATTCCGAACCGGGACGGCCTGATCCCGTTTCTGCGCAATCTTGACCGGATATTGCTCGCGCATGGCGGGCGTCTCTACCTCGCGAAAGACGCCGTCGCCGCGCCGGAAGCCGTGGCGGAGATGTACCCTCTTTTGCCGCGGTTCCGGGAGGTCAAAGGGCGGGTCGACCCGGAGAACCGGCTCTCCTCGTCGATGGCGCGCCGTCTCGGCATCGTGAGCACCTAGGAAGGACGGCACTATGGGCCGCAACCCGTCGGAAAACGCGAACAAGACCGCCGTGATCCTGGGCGCCGCCTCGACCGTCGCCCGCGGCATCACCGCGGAACTGGCGCGCCGCGGTTACGCACTCGTGCTTGCGGATTTCGACCACGAGGAGAACCAGCGCATCGCCGCGGACACCGCCCTCCGGTTTAACGCGCAGTGTCATGCCCTGCCCTTCGACGCAACCGCCTGCGCAACGCATGCCGCCTTCGTGGAGGAGTGCACGCGCATGCTCGGCGGCGTGCCGGACGGCGTGGTGCTGTGTTTCGGCTACATGCCCGAACAGGCGGAAGCACAAAGGGATTTCGCGAAGGCACAGCGCGCCATTGATACGAATCTCACGGGCGCGATATCGGTCCTCGAATTGTTCGCTGGCGCCTTCGAGCAGCGCGGTAGCGGGTTCATCGCCGGGTTGTCTTCCGTAGCGGGAGACCGCGGACGCAAAGCGAACTACATCTACGGCGCGTCAAAGGCCGGGTTCACGTGCTTCCTCTCCGGTTTGCGGAACCGTCTGTCCGCGGCGGGTGTCCGAGTACTCACCGTAAAGCCGGGGTTCATGGATACAAAGATGACTTACGGAATGCCGTTGCCGGGGCCGCTAGTCGCCACGCCTGAGCAGGCGGCTTGCGCGATCGTTCGCGCCCTGGAAGACGGGAAAGACGAAATCTACGTTCGTTTTTTCTGGCGGTATATCATGCTGGTGATCCGGCACATCCCGGAGCGCATATTCAAGAAGATGAGTATTTGAGGCCGCATGCGGGCACGGACTGAGAACAGTCCCGGCGGCGAGGCTTAAGCAGAGAGGTTCACGGATGTCCACCGCGCCGAATACGAGCATGCTGCGCGCCGTCGTGCAGGTGATGCGCTGTTATCAGTGGACCAAGAACCTGCTCGTGCTCGCCGCTCTCATCTTCGCGGGACAAGCCCTGATCCCCGGACAGTTCGTGCGGGCGCTCGTGGCGTTCGCGGCCTTCTGCCTGGCCGCGAGCGGCGCGTATATCATCAACGACCTGCTGGATATCGAGCAGGACCGCGCCCACCCCAGCAAGCGCCATCGACCCCTGGCGAGCGGAACTCTGTCCGTGCGCCTCGCGGTCGTGCTGATAGCCGCGCTGCTTGCGGGCGGCGTGACGACGGCCTGCGCCCTGGGCGCGAAATTCCTGCTTGCGCTGCTCTTCTACCTCTTCCTTACGATCAGCTATTCCGCCGTATGGAAGCACTACATCATTCTGGACGTGCTCGCCGTGGCAATGGGCTTCGTCGTTCGCGCCATCGCGGGCGCGATCGCGCTCGACGTCGTGTTCTCGAAGTGGCTCGTGGTCTGCACGCTTTTCCTCGCCCTTTTTCTCGCGCTCAGCAAGCGACGCCACGAGATCACGCTGCTCGAACAGGATGCGGGCGATCACCGGCCCGTGCTTCATTACTACACCACGCAGTACCTCGATTCCCTGATCCATATCGTGGCGGGCGGCGCACTGCTCACCTATGCCATCTATACGTGTTCACCGGAGGTGGTTGCGAACTTCGGGACCGACAAGCTGTACATTACCCTGCCGTTCGTCGTGTACGGGCTGTTCCGCTACCTCTATCTCGTGCAACACAAGACCGGCGGCGGCGACCCGAGCGGAACCCTGTTCGAAGACTTGCCCCTTGGTCTGACCGTCCTGCTCTGGGGTCTCGCAAACCTCCTTATTATTTACTCCTAGTGCGGCGCGGTGTAAGCGACGACAAGCTATCCTAAAATCCGTGTAACGAGCAGAATCGCGCGTTCGACAGGAAGATACCATTCAAAGAGCCGGGGCGCCTTTGCCCGCGTTTCATGGGGGCGAGGCATGCCTCCTCCCTGCAACGGGCATGAATCAGGGTTGTGTGTCTCCAGTCCTGCAAGAAGAGACGGGGTAATGTGCGCTGCCTTGGGGGTGCTCTTGAGCCCTTTCCCTGTTGGTGAGTCCGGGGCGGGTCAGCGCAGGACGCGGTTGCGCACGCGGTTGTACACAATCCAGAACTTCCGCAAGCGGTCCGTGACGCGCGGATCGAGCGTCTCGGGCGAATACGCCGAGGCCACATACAGCAGCGTGAGTTCCCGCGCTTCCTCCCGCAGCGTGCGCAGCGCCTCGGGAAACGAGTTGATGAACTCGAACGGCGTCTGGAAGTCCTTGCGGGGCACGCCGAGGTCGTACGCGAGCGCGCACAACGCGTCGTAGGCATACGCGACATGGTCTGAGATGCTCATCCGCGCGGCGGACGCCGCGTCGCCCATCGAGTTACGGTATTTCGTACAGGTGGCAATGTCCCGGTGAATACGGACGCGCCGTTTCCGGCGCGGCAGCCGGGGCAGGCGCAGCAACCGCATCAACAACCGATCTATCAGGTCGAAGAATCCCGCCACGAAGCGCGGATAACGGTCGCGGCGCCGCGCGATGCGCGCCGCGAACGCGCCAACCATGCGCAGCGCGCCATAGGCCAGAAACGCGCCAAACAACGCGAGCACGGCCTTCCCGAGCCGGTCGACAAAGCGCGTCGTGCGCGCCACGAATGCGTCGGGCAACGTCGCCGGGTCCACTATCTGGAGCGTGGCCTCGTCGCGCACCCAGGGGTCGGCCCGGTGCTCGTCCACGTAGGCGATGTCCGGCAACGCGGGCATGGGCAATTGCAGCGCGCCCGCGAGCACCAGCACGACCATGACGGCGCCCAGACCGACCCAGAACGGCCCGATGGCCGCGGGAACGGGTGTATTGCGCGCGCGGAAATAGGCGCGCACGCCCCCGAGGCTCGTCAGCATCAGGAGCATCAGCGCGGCCACGCAATACACCCCCATATAGAACATGCCCGACCGCACCCAGCGCTCGCCGCCGTGGCGTATCACCGGCAGGCCAACGGCGAAGATGAACAGCACGGGAATCGAAAACAGCAGGATCGAGATGCCCGGGTGCCCCTTCGGCAAGCGCTGCGTCGCCGCCAAGGGCGCCGCCGGCGGTTTCACCTTCTCTGCCAAATGGTCCGTGGATGGGTCGAAGGCGTCCAAACCGTACCACGCGCCTTTCGCGGCTTCTTCCGCGGTATCATAGCTCCAACGGCTGGCTTGCTTTGGCGCGGCCACCGGCGTTTCCTCACGCCAGAACGCTCGCTGCACGCTGAGCGCCGTCCCGCGCAGAATGCCGATGTCGCCCGCCGACAGGTTCTCGTCGACGCAGCACTCGTGCGTGAGCCGGTTGACAAGCCACCACAAGAAGATAACGATAACCATGTTGAACGCCGTGGCGAGCAGCGGATTATCGTTCATGAAATTGCGCGTGACCGAGCCGACGCCGTACACGCTCGTCGTCATCAGCGTGTACATTCCCACGCTCCCCGCGAACACGAGGATGTAGAGAATCGATTCGTTGGACCCGTCGCGCGCGATCAGCCGGTTCAGCGCCACCACGCCCAGGATGAAAAAGAACGCCACCACGCGCAGATTGCTGTCGTGGACCGCCGTATACACGTACCGCACGTCGAGCAGGAAATGGACCACGACATAGACCATAACGAGGATCATGAACGGCGTCAGTCCGTCGATCAGCCAGTCGGTGACCGTGCGCACGATGGGACGCGGCCCCTGCGCTGCCGCGCCGCCCAGCGAAGCAAAGTCGGTGCGCGCGGCCTTGCGCTTCTTCGGCTGCGCGGTCACCGCCGCCGCATTCAGCGTGTGAAAGTCCGTCCGGACCGGCGGTTCATCGTCCGATCTTTGCGGGGGACAACTCATGCAGGCTCCATTCGTGCTCGATGTGAAAGACGTGGATATCGTACGGGGCAAGCAGCGCGGCGGCTTCTTTGTACGCTTCCAGATCCCTGATCACAAACGCCGTTACGTTGAATCCCGACAGCTTCATCGCGGCCAGAGTCAACGCCAATTCGCCGGTCACCTGCGGCACGACGGGCAGCAGCGCCGCGTCGCGCGGCAGGCGCCGGAACTCGTTCACAATCAGCCGGTTCGCGTCGAGGCCTCGCCCCGGCAGCACCCGCGCCAGGTTCTCGGCAATCTTTCGCGCCTGGAGCGGGCTGCGCATGGTCGGCACGGTCAGCGGGCTGATGCGCGTGGACTCGCCCTCGCCCGCCACGCGCATTTCCGCCTCGATGCGCGATAGCGCGCCGCGCGCCTCGACTTCGTACCGCGCCACTTCCGCCGCGTCGATTGCATTGGTGATCATGCCCACCTGCTCGCCCGACATCTGCAAGAGATACGCAATCGATGCGGTCGTCGTGATCGCCAGTTCCATGCGCTCTTCCTTGTCCGCCGGCTTATAGCTGTCCGCGTGCAGGTCGAGCATCAGCGTGCCGCCGTACACCTGCGTGGGCTCATACGTTTTGACGTGCAGCGTGCCCGTGCGCGCAGTGGCTTTCCAGTGGATCGTGTTCAGCGGGTCGCCGGGCACATACTCGCGGATGCCGTAGATGCGTGTCGGGTCCTGGTAGATGCGGCTCGCGATGCGAACCGGCCCCTGCGGCCGCTTCGCCGAGATGTTGAATGTCTCGATATAGGCGATTGTCGGCAGCACCGTCACATAATCCTGCCGCTCGCCGGTGCGGAAGCGCTTTTGCAGGCCGAACAGGTCACCCGACTCCATCAGCAGCGGCCCAATCCGGTGATACCCCCGCCGCGGACAACGCAGCCGGTAGCGCAGCGTGACCGAACGCCCCGGCATCAGGACGGCGAGCCGCGCGTGCGCGCCCTCGCGCGGGAAATCCGCCGGGTACTGGTCTTCAAAGTAGATCCACGGGATGGGAAAACCGCGCCGGTTCGTGACGCTCACCGCGACCTCGGTGTCCTCGCCCTGTTGCAGGGTCGTCTGCGACACCGTCCGTTCGCAGTCCAAGCCCGCCAGCCATGCGCGCGACGTCACCTGCGCGAGGCACACCAGCAGCAGGAACGCATAGAGCGCGAAAGCCATGTATGGGCTGCGCGCCAGGAACGCGAGCCCCAGCGCGGCCACGGCCACGGCAAGCCAGAACATATTGCGCATGAGGACAGGATAGCACGAGTCTCCAGCGCAAATGCGAGGGTCACGTCGTGGCGGCTGATAACGCTCAGCAAGCACGGGATTCTGTGATAGCAGGGGCCGTTGTTGCCTCTGGCGGCATTTTGGACCACGATGCCAATCATCTATTGCCCGCCTCACATCGGCGCGACATCAACGGACCATACTTCGCCTGCGGGATGTGTTGTTTTGCAGCGGGGGTCAGCAGGTTAGATCGAATCACTAGAATTCGACTGTTGCGGTCTCGATGTCCAAATCGAACTCCCGAAACAGGCCGTTGACGCCGGCTTGCTCGACCAGTGCATCGCGGGACGCGACGAGACCAGGCAGGATCAGTTGTCCGGCGCCGTCTTGGCTCGCGTCGAATTGGTCGCGTGATTGCGCAACTTCGAGCCAGTCCAGAATCTTCCCGTAGAGCTGGGCCGAGACCGCCGCATTGGCGAAACCGTGGCATTCCGCGAGGAACCATCTGCGCCGGTTGCGGGGGTCGGGCTCGACGAACAAAGTCGCCCGTTCGCCCGCCATGTGGATTTCGTAGGCGTACCCGCGGCCACGGGCAACCGTGGGAGCGTAGGACGCGATGCAGTGGTGTTGCTCCTGCCCTTCGCGCAAGAGGCCGAGCGGCGTGGTAATGGGCACGATC
Organism: Candidatus Hydrogenedentota bacterium; assembly: GCA_018005585.1. NCBI lineage: Bacteria > Pseudomonadati > Candidatus Hydrogenedentota > Candidatus Hydrogenedentota bacterium. The sequence continues at coordinate 11,071 of JAGMZX010000172.1, forward strand.
TCGGGGGTACCCGGAACCGGCGGCGGAGGGAACTCGAGGTGGTCCAGTCCCCGGAACCGTTGCAGCGTGAGCACATCCGCGTAATGCTGCTGAAAATCGTGCACGGAGTTGAACCGGAGCCCGGGCGCGGCGGCGTCATCCGGAAGGAAGAGGTCCAGCCACTGGCGCATATCGTGTCCGAGGTGGGGCCGTTTCTCCTCCCGGGACATCTGAGCCACCTCGGCGAGGAAATGGTGCGTGACGCGGGAGAGCAGCCGCGGGTCCGACAGGAAGAATACCGCGCCACGATTCAGCCGCGGCAAGTGCGCCATGCGTTTGCACGCCTCTTCGTTGTTTAGGGCATCGCGCAGATAAAGGAGCAGTTCGACCGTGCAAAGTGCGGTTGGCAGCTTGCGCAACACGCGAATAGCGCTCTTGCCCGGGCGCGCAAGACCAAGCCATGCGAGCTGTTCGCGCTGCGTTTTGCGCAGGAGGGCCCGCGCGCTGCGCAGGGGTTGTTTGACCTTGCGCCCGAAACACCAGCAGTTCGCCAGCATGAGCGCCAGCGCGGGCGTGGAATGGAGCAGGTCGAGCGCTCCGGGGCAGCGCGCGCAGAACGAGACGAGGCTGTAATGCCGCTCGGGGAAAGGCGCTACGGCTTCACGGACTTCGCCGGGAATCTGTTCGTAAAAGGCCCGGAACGCCTCCACTTCCGCGCGTTGCCTCAGCAATTGTCTGACGAGGCCCTGGTAACGCTCAGGCAAGCGGCCAAGACAGGGCAGCCCATGTGGAAATGCAAAGCGGACTCGAGCCAGGCGCTCGATGATTGCGGCAACCGGCTCGGGCTGCGCGCCGCGGTCCGGGTACGCCGTCAGCAATACGCCCGTCTGCACCGCCTGGTGAAAATCCGCGTAACGCTCCAGCAAGTCAATATCGCACAAC
>JAGMZX010000173.1 GCA_018005585.1 Candidatus Hydrogenedentota bacterium
CGCCCCAAGATACCCATAGCGGCGGACTGCAGGCTTGCCACCGCGCCCGCCGCGTAGGGGCATGCGGCCGACGTGCCGCCGAAAGATGAATAGTAGTCTCCCGTGCTGTAGCCGGACGACCCGGTGATATCGGTGGTGTAGCAGGCGTTCGCCGGCGCGAGCAACGTCAGGAACGAAGCCGTATTCGAATAGGCCGTGACCTTGTCCGGCGCCGTTGAATCGTCCACGTAGTATCCCGTGCTGCAGCCGCTCGTCGCAATCTTGGACGCGCACGAAGCCGCATTCACGCACGGATAGTAGTGCCCGAAGTCCGCGTCATACACCGCGCCCACCGAGATCACGCTCGAAATGCACGCGGGCCACCCCATCGAATCGCAATACCCGTCGTTTCCGGACGAAGCCAGCACCGTGATACCCGCCGCGACCGCATTATTCGCCGCGATGGTCATGGACGGCGAGGCCGCATCTCCTTCCGCCGTGCTGTAATAGCGCCCGCCTCCGAAACTTGTGCTTATGACCAGGATCGGGTACGCGGGGTTGTCGTTCTGGTGGGTGACGCACCAGTCCCACGCGGCAACCATGGCCGTGCTGGTCGCCGAACCCGTCGTGCCGTACGAGATTTTCAGCGCATACAGCTTCGCGTTGTACGCCACGCCGCCGATATAGCTGCCCACCGTGCCCAGGTCGCCCGCCGCTATCCCCGCGCAACAGGTGCCGTGAGCCTGAGTATTGGGTATCGGGTTGGCGTCGCTATCGCCGAAGTCGTAACCGCCAAGGACTTTCGCGTTGGGGAAAACACCCGCGCCCAGGCGCGCGTGGGTGTAGTCGATCCCCGTATCGCACACGGCAATCGACATGCCGTTTCCGTTGTAACAGGTGCGCACCGTGGTGGCGTTCATCAGCGGGATGCCTTGGGCCAGATGCGATTCGAGGATGCGGACCGGCTCGACGAATTTCACCGCGGCATCCGCCAACAACCGCTGCAGGCCAGCCTTTGAAACCCGGCCAGCGAACCCGGCGAAATTGTCAAAACGCAAGTGCTCTTCGAACTCCAGAGCGGTCAGCCGCGACAATACCGCCTCCGCGGCCGCGTGGTTCCGCGCGCGCAATACGCCGCGGAACTGCGCTTCACTCCCCGCCGTGCCGCGGTCCGGCGGGTCCGGTTGTTCGAGCGTCACAATAACGTCGGTCATCGCGGCGATTTCGAGAAGCTGCGCCACCTCCGCGGCCAGGACGTCCCGGTCAAATGGTATTTGGGATAAGGTAAGCTGGGCTTGGGCCGGTTGGACCGCTGCTGCCGGGAACGAACTCAAGACCATCGCGCACACCGCGACGGCCACGAACCGCCCGGCGGCTCGAGGTTCGGTCATATACCTCCGGCGCACACGCAACCACGCGGACGTTTCTCCACCCCGGAAACCTGTGACCATTTCGAGATTCCTCCCCGCGCATGCCGCGCTGCTGCTTCCTTGTGTGGACAACCGCTGCGCACCGCCAGCTCTTGATGCGCCGGAATCGAAAGTACCCGGGCATACGTCCCTGCCCGATGCGAGTTGTCCCTTAGGCGCACCCACCTGCGCCACGTCATTCGCCCCTTCCCGGCCAGAACTCCCCCTGCGCCTGTTCGAATGGGCCCATACTGCCCCGACTCGGTTCTCGCCAGAATAGTCACCCGCCTCCTCTTCCCCCCGGCAATTCAGGCTATCACAGGCTCCTGAACCAGTCAAGGTATCAGGACCGGAACTCGTCCCAGTCGGGTTCGTTTTCGTAGATCCAGCGGTAATAGTCCGCGTGCTGCAATTGCGCCGCGGCCGCCTCGTCTACAATAACGGTACAGTGCGCGTGCAACTGCAGCGCCGTGGCGGAGATCATACTGGTGATCGGCCCTTCGACCGCCTTGGCGATAATCCCGGCTTTCTCGGCGCCGGTAGCGAGCAGCAGGCAGCGCCGCGATTCAAGAATCGTACCGACGCCCATCGTAATCGCGCGGCGCGGCATTTGTTCGCTCCCCACGAACAGGCGGCTGTTCTGAGCAACGGTCTCCGGGGAAAGTGCCTTCTCGCGCGTGCGCGAATACAACGCCGACAACGGCTCGTTGAACCCGATGTGGCCCGACCGGCCGATGCCCAGAAGTTGCAGGTCGATGCCGCCGTGGTTCCGGACCGCCGATTCGTACTGGCGGCATTCGCTGGCGCAGTCGGCGGCCATGCCGTTCGGCAGGTGTACATGCCGCGGCGGGATGTTGATGTGGTCAAAAAGGTGCTCATGCATGTAGCGGTAATACGAGTTCGGGCTGTCAGGCGGGATGCCGATATACTCGTCCAGATTAAATGTGCAGGCGAGCGAAAAATCGAGCCTCTCCTCCCGGTGCAGGCGCACCAGAATCCGGTAAACCCGCTCCATCGTCCGGCCCGTTGCCAAGCCGAGAGTCAGGTGGGGATTGTCCCGCAAGGCCTTGGCTATAACCCGCGCCGTCAATGCCGCTGCGGCATCCGGCGTGTCCAGAATCAGCACTTCCATGGCAATTACCGTGTTCTCGAGTCTTTATAAGAACATAGCAGTGCGTGTTGACCCGCTGCAACGCGATTCCTGGAAGCCGAAAAATCCTGTTGACGAAATGTGGCCGGGATGCTATCTTGGAGTCGTCGTTAAGGGGGGGCTTGGGGGAAGCGCGGGTGTGTGGGCGAGCCTTGGGAAACGCGGGGGCGTGGGGCTGTGAGGGATTGCGGGGGCTGACAACCAGCTGTCAAGGTAGGAAGTTGTATCTTGTGGTTGGTTCGGGTCGGAGGATGCATTTCTCCGGTCGATGGCCCGATGAAAGGGACATGAGATGTCAAGGTTCTTTTCCAATTCACCAACATAAGGAGTACGGAATCATGAAAAGACATGGCTTTACGCTGATTGAACTGCTGGTGGTCATCGCCATCATCGGCATCCTGGCGGCGATCCTGCTGCCGGCACTGGCGCGAGCGCGCGAAGCGGCACGGCGCTCCAGTTGCCAGAACAACCTCAAGGAAATCGGCCTTTCCCTCAAGATGTACGCAATCGAAGACCCCGGTGAGCGGTTCCCGCCAAACTCCTACGCCGGGGGCGACAACTGTGATGACATAGGCTTCGATACGATGTGGTATGGTGAGGTGCTCTATCCAGAGTATCTGTCCGACCTCGCCACGAACATCTGTCCGTCCGATTCCGATGGTCAGGAGGAATTTCAGTCAGGACGTTGGAACCGGCGCGACCCGGGCGACGTAAAGAATCCCGACAATCCTTTCGCACCATGCCGCGTGGACAGCCTTTCGTACATCTACATCGGCTGGGCTTTCGATGAGACCTATTACCTGGTTGCGGGCAAGGACGAAAATGACCGGAATATCCCCGTCAACTTCACTGTAATCGGCACCTACATCGACGGCGGCTTCCTGAGCTTCTTCCAGGACGTGCTCAGCGGCATCGATGAAGCCACGACCGTAAGCGACGCCGCCAAAGCAGTGGACAAGGACTTCGACTTCGTCCGCGTTTCCGATAGCGTGCCGAAGACGATGTACCGGTTGCGCGAAGGCATCGAGCGGTTCCTCATTACGGATATCAATAATCCTGCCGCCGCGCAACAGGCCCAGAGCCAAGTAACTATCCAGTTCGACACCGTAGACCCGAATGCCTCGGACTTCAACCACGTTCCAGGCGGCGGAAATGTTCTGTACATGGATGGACACGTGGATTTCCTGCGCTTCTCGACGCAGCATCCCGTCTCGCGCGCATTCGCCATGGTCGTCTGGCTGGCTGACAATCTGTAAGCTTTCAACCGTCAAGAAGCATTGATTCGTCATCGCGGTTCGTGGTGTCACGAACCGCGATGTATTGCTTAATGTCGGTTCGTAAACGTCGGCGATTGAATTGTGCTCTAGCCGGACTTCCTTATACTCATAATAGTGCGGTTAGCTAGAATATCTTGCGCGCTTTTATCAGAATTCTTATTGACAGATTGAAACCTATCCGCTATGCTGGGTATGCGCACACAGGTTTGGACCAAATGCCTCAGTTCTTGTTTAGGACAAGGGATAGGAGGTATGCGACATGAAACACAAAGGATTCACGTTAATCGAACTGCTTGTGGTCATTGCCATCATCGGCATCCTGGCGGCGATCCTGCTGCCGGCGCTGGCGCGGGCGCGCGAATCGGCACGGCGAGCGAGTTGCCAGAACAATCTTAAGGAGTTCGGGCTGGTATACAAAATGTATTCGAATGAGGACCCCGGCGAACGGTTCCCTCCCATGCATCTTTATTTCGTGCAAAGCCTGGACTGCAATGGCTCGGCTTATCCCTATGGTCCGCAGGGCGGGCCGGACGAACCGCAAATGAGCATCGGCCCGCTGGTGCCCGCAATTTACCCGGAATACCTCAACGATCCCTGGCTGACGGTATGCCCCTCGGATGCGGGCGTGAGGGCGCATAGCGGAGAAACCACGGAGGACTGTCTCTTCGACGAGGTCACCGGCAATGTGATTTTCGGCATGCCTTGCGCGGAAGGCTGGATGGGCATGAACGCCATCGACAATAGTTACTCCTACTTGGGCTGGGTGTTTGACATGGTCGATGGAACGGACCCCGCAGTGCCGGCGTCCGTGCTGACGGCATTGTCGGTGGCTGCGGGCGGGGACCCGATTACCTCCAATGAGCCTATTTCCCGGCAGACGGTCGGCTGGCTGACCGCGCTCGCCACCGAGATCTTCTTCAATGAAAACCGTCTGGCAGGCGACCAGGACTTCGATTTGTCGAAGTACGGTTTTGGCGGTTTTGGCAACTCGGGCGGCAATACGCTTTACCGGCTGCGCGAGGGCATTGAGCGCTTTCTGATCACGGATATCAACAGTCCCGCCGCCACGGCGCAGGCACAGAGCCAGGTCTATCTGATGTGGGACATGCTTTCGACCGACGCGTCGGACTACAACCACGTGCCGGGCGGCTCAAATGTGCTTTATATGGATGGCCACTGTGATTTCCTGCGCTATGAACAGAATGGCCAAGCACCGGTGAACGCGAGCTTTGCTATCGCCGTGGGCGTCCTGAACAACGCCAGTCTTTGACGGTTCCCGTTCCAGCCGAATGATTGTCCGGGCCGTCCTTCCGGCGGCCCGGGCTTGTTCATTTCGCGGGGGGCGCGGACACGGCGGGCCCGCGGCTCCGGTCACCCGTGCCGGCAGGCAGATTGTACGTTTTGCGGACAACGTAGAGGGGCCGCGCTTTCACTTCAAGGATGATGCATTTCAAGTATTCGCCCATCATCCCGAGCAGGATAAACACCACGCCGAACAGCGCGCCTATGGTCGACAGCACGAGATGAACGAGCGGCTGATCCATACCGCCGCCGGCCAGAAACAGACCCGCGACACACGCGCCGTAGGCTCCGGCAGCCGCCACCAGCAGCACCCCGAAATAGAAGCCGAGCCGCAGCGGCAGTACGGTGTTCGAGACAATCGCGTCGCGCGCAAAACGCAGCATATTGCGAAGACTGTACTTGGACTGGCCCGCGCCGCGCGCCGCCCGCACAAAGGGCACCGTGCTCTGGCGGAACCCGAGCGTGGCGAACATCCCGCGCAGAAACCGCACACGTTCGGGATAGGCGCGCAGCGCTTCAAGCGCCTGCCTGGTGAACCCCTTGTAGTCGGCGGCGTCTTCGACAATCTCCGGAAGCACCCAACGCCGCATGAGCGCATAGAAGAGCTTTGCGCTCTTCCGTTTCCAGAATGAATCGACACTGCGGTCCGTGCGCACGGTGTGCACGACGTCAAAGCCCTCTTCAAGCTTCGCGAGCACGTCCGGAATCAGTTCCGGCGGGTCCTGCAAGTCCGCGTCGATCACGATGATATAGTCGCCCATGCAATAGTCGAGACCCGCGGTAATTGCACGCTGGTGCCCGAAATTGCGGGAGAGCGAGACGCCTTTGACGCCCGGGTTCGCCGCGCAGAGCCGGGCGATGACTGCTTCCGTCGCGTCGGTGCTCCCGTCGTCTATGAGAACGATCTCAAACGAGAAACGCGGCAGGCGTTCGAAAATGGGCGTAACCCGCGTCAGGAACGCATCGAGCGTGTCGGCTTCATTGTGGCACGGCACGACGACGGATACGTATCGGGGGGAACCGCTGCTCATGGGGGAATATTAGAGCAGCCGGGCAGGCACTGCAAGGGAACGGGAGCGCGGGGCAGGCGCGACGGGGACACCGCGTCTGCGACAGAATCAGGATTGTCGGCGTGCCTTGATGATAAGTTCGCCCTTCAGGATGTAGGCGTGGTCGAGGATTTCGTAGCCGCGCGCCCGCAAGGCGCGCGTGAGCGAGTCGCGGGTGTAGTGCGTAACATGCTCGTCGGCATACGCGCCTGGCGCGGCCAGATGATAGAGCCGCTCCGTCAGCCGCCACTGCCAGTTGCCATAGTCCGGCGTTCCGATGATGAGCGTGCCGCCAGGCCGCAGCACTCGCGTGAGTTCGTCGAGCATCCGCCCCCCCTCGTCGGGAATATGCTCGATGACTTCCGAACAGATCGCGCAATCGAAGGCCGCCTCGTCAAACGGCAGGACGCAGCCGTCGGCTTGAACCAGTTTCCGGTTCACCCGCTTCATGAACGTGAGTTTCTCGTGCCGGAGGTCCACGCCGACGGCGTTCGGCAGGTCGGCCAAAATCCGGGAACTGCCGCAGCCGATGTCAAGCGTGGCAATGCCGGGCGGCGTGAACCCGAGGATCAGGGCGTGGCGCCGGCGCTGCCAGTAGCGCTGCAACGGAATGCGGCTGTCGTGAGCGCGCCAGTCATAGTCCGGAAAGTCGATTGAATTGCGCGTCCGCCACATGCGAAAGAACAGACGCAGGTAGTCGAGGCCAAATTGAACGACCTTAGCATGGGACCGGCCTTCGCCGCGCGACTGATAGTGAAACGGCACTTCGGCAAATCGCCGGCCGCGGCGCAGCGCCTCAAGCAGTATCTCGACCAGTACAACGAAATTCGAAAACTGGGGCTGAATGTTGCGGAAGACACTCTTGTGGTACAAGCGGTAACCGCTCGACATGTCGCGCACGTTGATGGAAAGAGCGCTCCGGAAAAAGGCATTGAGCACGCAACTGAGCAGGTAACGCACGAGCGGCTGGTCGGCGCGCCCGCCCGGCACGTAGCGCGACGCGATCAGAATGTCCGCTTGGTCACGCGCGGCCCACAAGTCCCGGATGAACTTGGCGGGATGCGACAGGTCGGCATCCATCGTGATGAGGTACTCGCCGCGTGCTTCGCGGATGCCCCGCAACAGCGCGGCTCCGTAGCCGGATTGCGTTTCGCAAATGTAGCGCGCGCCCGCCGCCGTGACGACTTGTTCGGTGCCGTCGGGCGACGCCTTGTCCACAACGAGGATCTCGTAACGCACCCCAAGCGCGTCCAGCGTTTCCTTTAGTGCGGGCAGAAGCAGGTTGAGATTGAGAGCCTCGTTCATGCTCGGGATAATGACCGATATCTCGACGCGATCGGCCGCTTCAGCAGATAGAACCATATACTCCACCTTGTTCAGGCCCGGCAACTGGGACGCATTTTACTGAAAGGGCGGCACCATGTCACAGTGCCTGCTCGCGCCGGCCAGACGCGTCGCACAACGCATCGAGAAACGCCGCATCGGGCATCCGCCCCCGCTCGCGGCATGCCCGTACTGCCGCCCAGGCCCCATCGAAATCGTTCCGCTTCAGGCATACCGCGGCGAGCTGTTCGTAGAGACTGGGGTCATCCGGCTGCAGGGCTATCGCCTTCCGCAGGGCTTCCTGCGCCCCGGCGTACTGCTCCAGCGCATAGAACGCCGATGCAAGGTTCACCCAAGCCGCCACAAAGGATGCGTCTATGGCGACAGCCTCCTGCAAGCACGGCAGCGCTTCCCGCGCACGGCCCGACTGGACCAGGAAAGCGCCCAGGCTTGCATGCGCCTGCACATTCCGCGGATTGATGCGCAGCGCGGCCCGCCAGCACGCCGCAGCTTCCGCGCCGCGCCCCGCCGCGAAAAGCGCCCTTCCCAGAGCGCTTTGCGCGCCATCGTCGCCGGGCGCAAGCGCGACCGCCTGCCGAAGGGCGGCAACGGCCGCCGCGTGGTCGCCGCGGGCCGATTGAGCGCGGCCCAGCACGATATAGGCTTCTGCCATGCGCGGTGCGCGCTCGAGCAGGGATTGCGCTTCGCGGATCGCATCGTCGATTCGGCCCGCGACCAGGAATTCATCCGCGCGGAGCAGCCTCCGCACAAAGAGGGAATCCTGCGCCCGGCTCGCGACGTGCGCCAGGAGATTTTCCACGGGCGCGTAGTCGTCTGTGAGGGTGACGCCCGCTTTCCGGCGCAACTCCGCCATTACAGCTTCGCTCAGCAGCATGCAGCGCCCATGATATTGCGCGTTGACGGCCTCCACGACGCCGCCCAGGTCGAGTGGCGGCCCCGACGCCGCAATCACAAACGTGGCGCGCTGATCCGGCTGGTCCGTGGTGGCGAACGCGGCCACGTGCGGAAAGACCGCTCCGCAGGTATTGAGCATGGCACCGAGAAAACGGCCCGATTCCAGCATGTCGATCAAGTTGAGCATGTACACCCCGCCCGGGGCGAGAAGGCCGCGGATCATCTCGGTGAACTCGCGCGTCGTGAGGTGGTACGGCACCGAGAAATCGTTAAGCGAGTCGCCAAAGATGCAGTCGTAAGCAGGAACGGCCTCGCCCGCGCGCTGCCTGCGCGCGAGGTCTTCCACGAAATTGCGGGCATCCATATCGTAGATGCCTATGGTGGTGTCACGAGGCAGCCCAAAGGCCTCATGCGCGGCTCGCGTGACCGCCGGATCGATTTCGACAACGTCAATGACACTGCCCGGCCGCGTGAGTTCAAGAAAACGGGGGAAAACGTAGCCCCCGCCGCCCAGGGCAAGCGCGCGCACGGGCGTTGGGGCAGCGCGCTGCTTCTCCAGTGCCGCGCTGTAGACCCATTCGTATTCGTAGCGCAAGTCGGCAGGCGCGCCCAGGTCAATGCGGCTGTGAATGAGCTTGTCGAGGCGAAATGTGCGCACCTGCGGCTGTTCCGGGTCTTCCGCATATACGGCGATGTACGAGTATTGACTCTCATCTTCATAGAGCATGCCCGGGCGCGGGAAGTCGCGCGCCGCGAGAGCGTAGGCAACAGGCCGCAGAACCGGGACGGGCGCCAGCGCGCACACGGCCAGAAACAGGGCAATGCCGGTCCATGCGCGGACCCACCAGCTGTTCCGCGCGTGCGCAAGCGCGAGAATCGTGAGGCATACCGCCGCCAGATACACCACGCCCGCGGCGCCAATCAACGCCACCAGCGCGTAGCCCGCGGAAAAGGTGCCCGCGATACTTCCCAGCGCGTTCCAGGAGTAAAGAACACCGACCGTTCGCCCGGCCCCGCTTTCACTTCCCAGAGCCAGGCGCGCAATGACGGGCGCGCAAGCTCCCATCAGGAACGCGGCCGGCAGGAACGCAAGCAGGGTGTGGGCGAGTATCTGCACCGGCCACGAAAGGTCCCAGAAAACGGGGCGAAACGCAAAGAACGCGTTAACAAGCGGCGACAGAAAGGCAAACAAGGCGGCCAGAACAAGCAGCGCAGGCAAGAGCGTGACGGCGGGTATGCGGTCCGCCCAGCGGCCGCCAGCGTAGCCTCCGAACGAAAGCCCCGCCAAGATCACGCCGATGATGGTGGTCCAGGTGTAAATGCTCTGGCCGAAATGACGCGAAAGAATGCGCGCGGCCGCCAATTCGAGCGCCATAGTTGCGACACCAAGAAAAAACATGGTTGCGACAAGACCCGGCCGCGCGCACTTGCCTGACGCTGCCGGGACATGCTCTGCAGGCGCAGACGGCCCGGCATGCCCTTCCTCGCGCGCACGCGGCAAGAGATACAAGAGTCCCGTTCCGGCCAACAGCCCAGTGGTTCCGAGCAGGACGCTCCTGCTGCCGAGGTACGCCAGCAGCACGAAGCCCGTGGTGAAGGTGCCCGCGATGCTGCCCCCGATCGAGAAAGCAAACAGATTCCCCATCGTGCGGCCCGTCGCCGCGCCACAGTTCAGCGCCCGTTTCGAAATTACAGGACTCAGCATGCCAAGGCAGATGAAGGGAGGCAGAAATACGGTGAAGACGTGCGCGGCAATGCGCCACGGCCAAGCCAGGGCCTGCAAGAATCCCAACCCGCCCAGGAACACGTTGGACGGCAGAATGGACAGACAGGATATCGCGGCAAGGATGAACACACCGCCCAGAACGCGCCGGCCGCAGGCGCGGTCCGCAATGCGGCCGCCAATATAGTTGCCGATGGCAATGCCCGCGAGCGTGGCGCCGATGACGTTTGTCCAGGTATACAGGGACTGACCGAGGTAGCGCGAGATGAGCCGCCCGGCAAGCAGTTCGAGCACCATGATGCAGGCGCTCGATATGAACACCGTCGCGTTCGGCGCGAGCATGCCCCGGACGCGCGGCGCCGGCTCCGGTGGATTGCCCCGACCCTGCTTCAAGGCTGCCACGGCGGGGTCTTTCTTTCGCTGAGTCTGGCGCGGGGCCTTTTTCATGAACCCGTAATTCCTGGGCAGACCCGCGGCAGACATTTCAAGCGCCGCCACGGGCACCGCATCTGTTGCGTTGCGGTTGCGGCATGCACAGAAGGATGCCGTTCGGGACCGGGAAGAGTATAGGGTCCGGTCAGGAGCGCTTCAACAACATCCGCGCGCCGGAGACATCAGCGCAGAAACGCGTACCGTGCCGCCAGCGCCAGCGCTACCAGAAACATTACCGGATGCACTTCCCGGGCCCGCCCCGCCAGCGTCTTGATCACGGCGAAGGAAATACACCCCATCGCGATACCCTCCGTGATACCATAGCCGAACACCATCATGGTCAATGTCAGGAACGCCGGCAGACTCTCCGTGATGTCGTCCCACTGCACCCGGCGCAACGGCGCCATCATCAGCAGCCCCACAATGATCAACGCGGGCGCAACGGCTGATTGCGCAATCGACAAGAACGGCGCTACCGCCATGGCGGCCACAAAACACAGAGCCGTCACGACGGACGCGAGGCCCGTCCGCGCCCCCGCGGCCACGCCGCTGGCGCTCTCAATGTAACTGGTAACCGTGGACGTGCCGAATAGCGCGCCCACGCAGGTCGCGATCGCGTCGGAGAGGAACGCGCGGTCCGCCCGCGGCAATTCCCCATCCTCCCCGATGAATCCAGCCTGTTTGCCCACGCCCACCAGGGTACCCACGGTATCGAACAAGTCGAGGAAGAAAAAGAGCAGAATGGCGAGCACGGCCGTGTCCCAGTGCTCGAACAATTCCCGGAAATTCAGGCTGAAAAAGGTGCTGGTTTCCCAGTTCAGCGGCTGCACTTCGTGCGAGATGAGCCCTGTGGCCCATCCCGCCCCGGCCGTGGCGAGCAACCCGAGCAGAATCGCGCCCCGTATGTTCCACGCCACCAGCGCCGCGGTCAGCAATACCCCGCCTATCGTCAGCAACGCTCCGGGGTCGCGCAGACTGCCCAGTTTCACCATGGTCCATTCATCGGCCAAAATGACATGTCCCCATTGCAGGCCGACAAATGCGATAAACAAGCCGATCGCGGGCCCAATCGCGTTCTTGAGACAGTCCGGGAAAACCCTCAAGATGCGGGCGCGAAACTGAAATAACGACAAGACCACAAACAGCACGCCCGAGACCAGTACGATGGCGAGTCCCGCCTGCCAGCCGAACCCCAGGCCTCTCTCACCCTCGGAACAGACGTAGACAAACAGAAAATTCTCCCCCATACCCGCCGCAAGCGCGATCGGGTATCGGGCGAG
>JAGMZX010000174.1 GCA_018005585.1 Candidatus Hydrogenedentota bacterium
TGGTCGCGGTGGACGGACGCAGCGGGGCCTCGGCTTTTTTTCGCCAATGGACGCGGTGTGAGGCGCTGTTTACGGATGGGAACCCTCTTCGCCGGGTGGGGCCGGTTGTACGGGCGGTAGCGTTGCAGCGGTCGATGGCCCCGCCCCCAGCACCGCCAGGACCTCGTTGGACGGGATGCAGGTGCGCAGGACCATCTGTTGATATTTTGTCTTGCCGTCTTCGCCTCCGGCTTCCATCGGGGCCGTTGTGGCGACCATGCCCACGACGGCGCCGGCGGCATTTAGCACGGGCGCGCCGCTCGAGCCCTTGGCGTATTCCGCCGTGACGGCCATCTGCGCAACGGCCTGCTGCGCGTCACGGCGTACGAAATAGCGGGACACGATGCCCTGCGTCAGCGTGTAAAATTTCCGGTTTGGATGGCTGATGATGACGACCGGCGCGCCGGCGGGCGTGTCCGGCGCGATAGCCAGGGGCGGCGCGCGCAAGCCTTCCGCCTGTAGAACCGCCACGTCGCATTGCTTGTCGGCGGCAATCACCGCGGTAATGGGATAGATGGCCCCGTCCTGCGTCATCGCGACGAGCGTGGCATCCGGCTCGTGTTCGGCCACATGGTAATTCGTCACGCACACCCCCGGAAACGCCGCGACGAACCCCGCGGATGTGCTCAGCGCGTGGCGTTTGCCGCACTCCTTGCAGTGGCCCAGCGATGCGATGACCAAGACGCTGGCGCTGCACTGCGCGTAGACTTGATCCGGACGGAGTCTCCTGCGCCGGGACGCGGACACCGGCACGCGCCCCTCAGGCGCGCGCAAGGGCGCACGCGGCAGCACGTCGGTGATGCCGCAATAGGCGCTCTCAGGCGCGTTGGCGGCCCTGCGGAGCTTGCTCAGCAGGGCTTTGTCGTCGATGTACGGACCGGTCCCGGAACTTGGCGGCGGGGATGCGGTCAGGCACCCCGCGAACACGAATGTCAGCCCCAGGCACAGCAGCAGGGCCGCGCGGCCCTGGGCCGGCCGGCGGGCCCTGTCTCCGGATGAACTGTCGCTGGTCTGGTTCATGTGTTGCGTGACAACCCGTAAGCGCTTAGGATAGCGCCTCTGATTTCGGAATTACAGCACGGCTGCCGGGACGCGGGCCCGATGTCCGCGAAAACGCGGCGGGGAGACGCCATGACCTTCGCAACAACCGACTTGGAAGACCCGTGCGTGGCCGGGCGCAACAAGGCGGCGGCGCATTGCACCCTGATGCCCTATGCGGACGCGGCCCGGGCTGCGCTGTGCGACCGCGCGGCGTCGCCGTTCCGACGCTTGCTGAACGGGGCCTGGAAATTCCACTGGGTTCCGAAACCCGCGGACCGGCCCGTGGACTTTTTCCGGCCCGGCTACGACGTCAGTGGCTGGGCGGACATGCCCGTGCCGTCCAACTGGGAAACGGAGGGTTACGGCATCCCCATCTATAGCAACGTGGCGTACCCGTTCCCGCCGGATCCGCCGCGCATCCCGGCGGACAACAACCCCGTCGGGTCGTATCGCACGACGTTTGACCTGCCGGATGCCTGGGCGGGCCGCCGCATCCTGCTTCAGTTTGGCGGGGTCATGAGCGGCTGCTATGTCTGGGTCAATGGCCAAGAAGTGGGCTACAGCGAAGACAGCATGACTCCGGCGGAATTCGACATCACCCGGTTTGTCCAGCCGCGGGGCAACGTGCTGGCCGTGCAGGTGTACCGCTGGTGCTCGGGCAGCTACCTGGAAGACCAGGACATGTGGCGGCTCAGCGGCATCTATCGCGATGTGCTGCTATATGCCGTGCCCGCCGTTCACATCCGCGACTTTTTTGCCCGCTGCACATTCGACGGGGCCTGTCGTGACGCCGCGCTTCGGCTCACAATCAAGGTGCGCAACAGCGGCAGTGCGGCGCCATCCGCGCACAACATCGAAGCCAGCCTGCTCGATGCGAACGGCGTGCCGGTAGAAGCAAACCCGATCATGACCGCCGCGACCGGCCCCTTGGATTCCGGAAATGAGTCCTTGCTCGAGCTTGCGGCGCCGGTGGCGCAGCCGCTCAAGTGGACCGCCGAGACGCCTCATCTCTATACGCTCGTGCTGACCCTGAAGGACGCGGCGGGCGCCGTGGCCGAGGCGGTGTCGTGCCGCTTCGGTTTCCGGCAGGTCGAGGTGCGCGACAACCAGATTTTCGTCAATGGCGTATCCGTCAAGCTCAAGGGCGTGAACCGGCACGAGCATTGCCCCGACCGCGGCAAGGCGATCACCGTCGCGCAGATGCGCGAAGACCTGCGGATCATGAAACGGAACAACATCAACACGGTGCGCACATGCCATTATCCGAATCAGGAGGAGTGGTACGACCTCTGCGACGAATTCGGCATTTACGTCATCGACGAGGCGAACATCGAATCGCACGGCATGGGTTACGACCTCGACACCACGCTTGGCAACCGGCCCGAATGGGAGACGGCCCACGTGGACCGTGTCGTGCGCATGGTCGAGCGCGACAAAAACCACCCCTCGGTCATCATCTGGTCATTGGGGAACGAGGCGGGCTCGGGCTCCAATTTCGTGGCGGCGGCGAACGCCTTGCGCGCGATCGACCCCACGCGCCCCGTGCATTACGAGCGGTTCAATGATATCGCGGACATCCACAGCGAGATGTACCATCCCATGGAGCTGATGCTGCACTACGCGCAAAACCACCCGAGCAAGCCGTTTTTCCTTTGCGAATACGCGCACGCCATGGGCAACAGCGTCGGCAACCTGCAGGATTACTGGAACCTGATTGATGCGCGTGCGTGCCTTATTGGCGGGTGCATCTGGGATTTCATCGACCAAGCGCTGCGCAAGAAGACGGATGCGCCGCCCGGCTGGTTCTGGGCGTATGGCGGGGATTTTGGCGACACGCCCAACGACGGCAATTTCTGCTGCGACGGCATTGTCGGGCCGGACCGCACGCCGAACCCGAGCATGCAGGAGGTGCGCAAGGTCTACGAGAACATCCGGACCGAACCGGTCGACCTCCTGCGGGGCCGCGTGCGCGTGCTCAACAAGCATGCGTTCTTGAATCTGGATGCGTTCGAGGCCGCCTGGACTCTCATGGCGGACGGGCGTGTGCTCCAGGAAGGCAGCCTGGGCCGCCTTCCCGTGCCGCCGGGCGGCATGGCCGAAGCCACGGTTCCCTTTCGCGTCCCGGCGTTGGAACCGGCGACCGAATACTGGCTCACCGTGCGTTTTGTCCTCGCGGAAGACTGCCGTTGGGCGGCGAAAGGCCACGTTGTGGCGTGGGACCAGTTTCTGGTGCCTTTCGACACGCCCCAGCCCCCAACGGTCCTGGTCGCGGAGTGCCCGCCGCTATCAATGCAGGAATCCGGCGCCGATTTCACGGTCCGGTGCGCGAACGCCTCGGTCCGTATCGGGAAGCGGTCCGGCGTCATCGAATCGATTCAATCCGGCGGCGTGGAACTGCTCTGCGGCGCCCTGGAGCCCAATTTCTGGCGCGCGCCCACGGACAACGACCGCGGCAACGGCCATCCGGACCGCTGTCGCGTCTGGAAAGAGGCCGGCGCCAGCCGGGAATTACGCAGCATCTCGGTGCGCCAGTCACGGCCGCAGTGCCTGGATATCACCGCCGTATTCGCGCTGGTGGACGGAAACGCGCGCTACAGGGTGAACTACGCCGTCTATGGCTCCGGCGACGTGGTGGTGGACGTCCGGCTCGAAGCGGCGGGGCGCTTGCCCGAACTGCCGCGCATCGGGATGCAGACAGCGATGCCGGGCTCGTTCGACCGCGTCACGTGGTACGGCCGCGGGCCTGAAGAGACCTACTGGGACCGGAAAACCGGGGGCGCATTCGGTGTATACTCGTTTCCCGTGACCGGGCAGGCGCACCGGTATGTCCGGCCGCAGGAGAATGGCAACAAGACGGACGTGCGCTGGTTCGCGGCGACGAACGCCGCGGGTGCGGGCCTGATGGCGGTGGGCATGCCGGCGCTGGAGTGCAGCGCGTGGCCGTTCACGATGCGCGACCTCGAGGAATGCACGCATGACTATCAGTTGCCGCGCCGGGACTTCGTTACGGTGAACTTCGATCATGCGCAGATGGGCGTGGGCGGCGACACGAGCTGGGGTGCGCGCACGCACCCCGAGTATACGCTGGCCCCGGGCGTGTACGCGTACCGGTTCCGCCTGACGCCGCTGCAGCGGCTGGACGAGGCGGCGGCGCTCGCGAAGCGCCGGCTTGAGTGAATGAAAATGGCTGAAGAGCCGTCTGAATAAGAAAGGAGTGTTGTATGGACAAGCGAGTATGGGCTGTGGCGATGCTTGGACTGGCCGTGTGCGCGGCGGGCCATGCGCCGTGCGCGGCGCAGGGCGTGACGCCCCCGCCGGAAGCGCTGTTGTCGCAAGCGGCGAATGGCGAAGGATTCCAGCCTCTCTTCAAGGACGACCTCTCGGACGCGCAAATGCAGCGCGGAGGCTGGGAATTCGCGAATGGCGAACTGGCCTCGCAGGGCCGCGGCGACATCTGGACCAAAGAGCGCTACGGCGACTTCGTGCTGGACCTCGAATTCAAATGCGACCCGGACACGAACAGCGGCGTGTTCCTGCGATGTGACTCAATCGCCGACTGGCTGAACACGGCCATCGAGGTGCAGATTCTCCAGCCGAACGACAAGTATCCGAACGACAAGTGGCATTGCGGCGCCATCTTCGACTGCCTGGCTCCCGCGAAACTGGCCGTGAAAGGCCCCGGAGAATGGAACCGTCTGCTCATCATCGCGAAGGGCAGCATGATCTACGTCCAGTTGAACGGCGAATGGGTCGCAAGCATGAATCTGGACGAGTGGACCGCGCGCGGGCGCAATCCGGACGGCACGCCGAACAAGTTCAAGAACGCTTACAAGGATATGAAACGCGAGGGTTATATCGGCCTGCAGTATCACGGCCAGCCGGTCTGGTTCCGTAACATGCGGGTAAAACCCCTCGCCGCAAGCTGAGCATCCCGAAATACCGCACCACATGCCTGGCGGGGCGGGCGAAAGTCCGTCTCGCCGGTTACATTTTCACACGCTCTTGCGCGCGGTTCCAGGCTCGGACGCTGTGACCAGGTGCCCGTACGGCTGCTCTTCGGACGTGCAGCGCGGCTCCGGCGCGGAGAAGAGCCCTTTCGTGAGCCGGCTCAGGAACATGGGCGCGTACATCGGCAACAGGTGGGGTTTCGGATAGTCGCGCAGAATACGGTACATGCGCCGTGGATTGAAGAAGAACCGGGCGTTCGCCTCGCGCTGCATGCGGAAGAGGACGTAGTCCGGCACTTCCGAGAAATTAACGCGCGCCGCGCCAAAGTTCAGGTCGTCGTAGCGCAACAGCGCGAGACGTTCCGGGTATCGCTCCTTGCAGGCCTCGTAGAGCGTCGTGCCTGGGAACGGCGTCACCGTGAAAAAAGACATGGTGTGCAGCTTCGACGCGCAGGCCACGTCGACGGTCATCCGCATGTCTTCCGCCGTCTCGTGGGGAAACCCGAACATGGCGAAACCGTTCGTGTACACGCCGCGTTCGGCGGCCCACGCGACGCCCTGGAGAAAACGCGGGATGTTCAGGCGCTTGCCCATGACCTCCTGGATGCGGGGCGAACCGGATTCGAGCGCGAAGCTCGAGAAGTACATGCCCGCGCTGACCAGCGCGTCGATACTCTCTTCCGAGAAGATGTCCGTGCGCACGCCGTTGGGGAAAGCGATCTTCATCTTGATATTGCGCTGATGCACCAGGTCGCAGAAGCTCATCAGCCGCTTCGGGTTCAGGTTGAAGATATCGTCGACGAATTCGAAGTCATCCACGCCATATTGCCGCTGGAAATAGGCCACTTCTTCAACCACGCGCTCCGCGCTGTGCTGCCGGAACCGCTTGCCAAACACGTCGTGGCAGTAGTTGCATTTGTACGGGCAGCCGCGGCTCGTGAACAGCGACACGTAACGGCGCCGCGGGATCGGCGGCATCGATTGGCGCTTCCAGTAGCGCGGCAGGTCGATCAGGTCGTAGGCCGGAAACGGGAGGCTGTCCAGGTCCTGGATCAGAGGTATGGCCCCCGGATTCGTCACGATTTCGCCGTGCTCGTCGCGGCGGAACAGGCCGGGCACGTCCGCCAGCGAACCGCCGCCGAAATGGGCGTTGAGCACCTGCTCCATCGCCTTCTCGCCCTCGCCCGCGATGGCCGCGTCGGCCGCGGTGTTCGCCAGCGCCACGGCGCCGAACGCGCTGACGTGCGGGCCTCCGAGAAGGATCAGCGCCTCGGGCAGACCCTGGCGCACGCGCCGCGTCAGTTCGCCCAGCCCCTGCGCCGTGGGCGTGATCGCACCGAAGCCGACGACGTCCGCCTGGAACGCGATGGCCTCCCGCGCGATTTCCTCATTGGAGGGGTTGTCGAGTTTCTGATTGCATAACCGGATGACTGTCTCGAAGCGGTCTCGCAGATACGCCGCCAGGTACATGATGCCCAGCGGCGGCGTGGCCAGCGGGTATAGGGGGCGCCGGAAACCTACATTCGCCAGATAGATCCGCAATGGCCGCATGAAACGGGCTCCTTATGCATACGGGACGCCTGCTACGCAGCGTCCTCATGTCGCCGTGGCAGGTGCGAGACTTTTACTTTGTTGCCATACTTTCTCGGATAGGTCTTGAACAGTCCCTTGGTGAGCCGTTGCACGAACGTGGGCAGGTACATCGGCAGCAGGTGGGGCTTCGGATAATCGCGCAGGATGCGGTAGATGCGTTTCGGCTTAAGGAAAAAGCGCCGGTTTGCCTCGCGCTGGCATGCGAAGAGCACCTCGTCCGGCTCGTCGGACAGATTGACGGGCATGCTGCTGAAATCCATGCCGTCGTAGCGGATGTGCTTGACCAGTTCGGGCCGCGTCTGTGCCGCGATTTCATAAAGGTCGC
This sequence comes from Candidatus Hydrogenedentota bacterium, assembly GCA_018005585.1. Lineage (NCBI taxonomy): Bacteria > Pseudomonadati > Candidatus Hydrogenedentota > Candidatus Hydrogenedentota bacterium. The sequence continues at coordinate 6,946 of JAGMZX010000174.1, forward strand.
TGCCGGGGAACGGCGTAACCGTGAAGAAGGACATCGTGTGCAGCCGCGAATCCGCGGCCACGTTGATGGTCATCTGCATGTCCGCGCGCGTCTCCGTGGGGAACCCGAGCATCGCGTAACCGTTCGCGAACACGCCTTTGGAGACCGCGTACGCCACGTTCTCGACGTAGCGGTCAATGTCGAGCCCCTTGCCCATTACCTGCTGGATGCGCGGTGATCCCGATTCGAGCGAATAGCCTGAATAGTACATGCCCGCGTCCACCAGCGCGTCGATGGTCTCCGGCCGGAAGATATCCGTGCGCACACCGGTCGGGAACGCGATCTTGACCTTGAGGTTCTTCTGATGCAGCAGGTCGCAGAAGTCCATTACGCGCTTCGGGTTCAGGTTGAATATGTCGTCGAGGAACTCGATCTCGTCGATGCCGTAGCGTTCCTGGTAATACGCGGTCTCCGCGGCGACCCGCTCCGCCGTATGCTGGCGGAACCGCTTGCCGAAAACATCGTGGCAGAAGTTGCAGCGGTAAGGACAGCCCCGGCTGCTGAACAGCGACACGTATTTCCGTCGCGGGATCGGCGCGATCGACTGCCGCCGCCAGTACGCCGGCAAGTCAATCAGGTCGTATGCGGGAAAGGGCAGCGAATCCAGGTCCTTGCTCGGGATCAGCGGCATGCACCCGGGATTCTTGACGATTTCGCCCGTCTCCGTGCGCCGGTAGATGCCGGGCACCTCGTGCAGGCCGCCGCCCTCGAAGTGCGCGCGCAGAATCTCCGCGAAGACCAATTCGCCCTCGCCCGCCACCGCGCAATCCGCCGCGGAGCCTTCCAGCGACTGTTCCCGGTACGAGCTGACGTGGCTGCCCCCAAGCACGATCAGCGCCTGCGGCAATTTCGCGCGCACACGGTGCGTGATGTAGTTCAGGCCTTCCGACGTGGGGGTAATCGCACCCAGACCGACGACATCCGGGTTGAAATCCGCGATTTCGTCCGCCAAGTCGTCGTTCGGCGTGTTGTGCAGCTTCTGGTTGACCAGCCTGATGTCGCACGCGAAATGCTCGCGCAGGTACGCCGCCAGATACATGATCCCCATGGGCGGCGTTACGAGCGGGTACAGCGGACGCCGGAACCCCACTATCGCCAGAAAAATGCGCAACCGCTTCATGAGTAGGACTCCCGCCCGGATCGGGCGCTCTTCGTTTCACGGCGCGCCGCGCCGCCCGCAGTACCTTTAACGCCTATTAACTATACTAAACAAACGCTGTCGCTCTGTCAATGCATTTCTTTGCCTTGGGACGGAACGGCCCAAAAGGACCGGCAGGAAGCAAAGAACGGATGGCGCGCCCTGTGGCTGCGGCGGCCTTTTCGTTCCGTGCGTCATTTTGGGTCATCGGACTAATCATCGTAGTGCTTGCTTCCGAGGCGCAGGACCTCTCGCGCGCGCTTTTCGGCGGCGGCGCGGAACTCGTACTTCGCTTCGCGCGCGAGGTCGGCGCCATCGAGTACGGCGCCGGGCATATCCTCGCGGGGGCGTTGCCGCAATTGCTCTCTCCCGGCCTCAAGGATGCGCAGGGCTTCCTGGCAGGCGGGGGAATCGCGACCCGGTAGGATTGCGAGGCAGGGGCTGAGTTCGGGCCGGTCGAAGCTGACGAGGGGGCCGCGGCTGGTGGTGTGTCCCGCCAGGGACTCGAACGGGATGCCGGTCAGTTCGCCGAGACGGCGCACCTGCTCCCGGTTCAGCGGCGAGCGCCCGGCCAGATTGTCCGGATAGACGCTGGCATAAGTCGGGTAGTAGGGCGCGTTGAGGTCGATCCAGGTCACGATGCGGTCGAACTCTTCGGGGCTGAGTTGGACGTCGTGGTGTCCCGCGCGGATGGTCTGGACGATCTTGCTGGCATGGGAGCCCCAAGAGTTGGCCTGCTGCGTTTCGGCGGGGCCCGCGCCGGGCACGCTGATGTATTTCCGGCGCCAGAGTTCCTCGTACGATGCGTTGAAGACGAAGGTCTTGTCGCCTGCGAGGATGAGTCGTTCGCCGCCGTCCGTGCCGAAGTCGTGGCACGCGGCGCAATGCTTGTCGAAGACGGGTTGCACCTCGGCGGCGTAACTGAACAGGCGCGGCTCGCCGTGCCAGCCGTTCATGGTGGACGGCGCGCGGCGCAGGGCCAACGGCGATGCGTTGCCGGGCGGCGGCGCGGTGAGCCGGTTCTCGTGGCAGCCGGTGCAGCCTTGCGTTTCGCCGGGCTGGATGATCGTGCCGCTGCGCATGGATTGGACCATCATGCCGTTCGCGTCGAGCAGTTGGAAATAGACGAAGGTCTCGGCGGGAACGTCAAAATACGCCGAGCCATCCTCCTCGACGGGGACCGTGCCAAGAATGCGTTTGTTGTTGAAATCGTGCCAGTTCATGGCAGGGTTTTGCTGGCCTTGGCCGCCCCATTGCTGCTCGGGGACAAAGAAACGCTTTTCGGGCGACTCGACGACGCGCAGGTACTTGACCGCGCCGCGCCCGACACCCGCCATGTGCGTACCGCGATAAACGTCGGCGACGTAGAAAGCGCCGGTGGGCGATGCAAAATCGCGGCGGTCGGGGATCAGGGTCGGCGGCGTGCGCGGCGCGAGCGGGATGGGATCGTAACAGCCGGGCGGCTCGACATGGACGAGCGTCTCACGACCATCGCGGTGGACCGCGAAGATGCCCATGAGTTCGCCATCGCCCGCCTCGCGCGCGCAGAGAAACAGCGAATCGGTCAGCGGGTAGGCGTCTTCGTAGCGCGGCGTGACCTGTTTGTAGGTGTCGAAATCGCCAATGCCGACGAGATCGATGGCGCTTTCCGGCCACGTGCGCGCGACCGGCGCGCGGCCGTCGAGGCCAAGCCGGCGGTCAATGATCGCGAGCGCGCCCCAGGGCCGGTCGTGGCAGGAACCGAAGATGCAGAGAGTTTGGTCCGCTCCGGGGATGGGCCGGGCGTCGAAGACCGCGCCGGGCGAATTCGTGTTGTTGCCCCAGTAGACGGCGTGGCCCGTGCCGTCCGGGTGTACGGTCCATAGCCCCTGCGCGTCGCCGAAATTGCGGTCCACATACTCCCAGCGGTAATAGAGGATGCGCCCGTCGGGCAGGAGCGCGCCGTGTCCCTCGAAGAGCGTGCTTTTGCCGATCTGGTGGATGTTCGCGCCGTCGCCGTCCATGCGGAAGAGATTCGCCATGATGTGCCGGTTGCACATGCAATACTTCGGCTGGCGCGTGGACGAGAACGCGATGCGCCCGTCCGGCAAGTAGAGCGGGTCGATGTCCGTGACGCCCGCCGCCCTGGTGAGTTGCCGGAGGTCCGTGCCGTCCGCGTTGATTTCGTAGATGTGGTAATCATCCTCGCGGTTGCGGCGCATCGAGAAGAGGATGCGCTGCCCGTCGAAACTGACGTCCGGGTCGCGGATGATGCCGTCGGGCGCTTCGAGCAGCGTCGTGACGCGGCCGGACGCGATTTCTAGCACCTTGAGCGCGCCACCGCCCTCGAAACTCGCTTCGTTGATCTCGCCCTTCTGGAACATCGTTTCCGTGTTGTGATGATCGGGACGGTACTGTTTGCGCGTTACGAAGACGATGGGGTACGCCGTGAGCACCGGGTCCGCGAGCAATTCGGGGGAGACAGGAAGGGGGATATCCGCTGTGGCACAGCCGGAAAACAGGAAGCAGCCTGTCAAGACGGCTCTGGCCATGGCGGACAACATGTTTCTCATCGCTACCCGTGGTCTCCTTGGTGGTCGCCGCAACCCATTGTCCGATTGAATCCGGATGCCCCAGCTGGGATTATAGAGGAAAGCGCAAGGGAAAGCGCGGATGACGCGGCAAGCGGGAAAGGAAAGCACTGATGAACACGGGTCAACGCAGATTCCCGGTTAACGCATCGGTGTACATCGGTGTACATCGGTGGTTTCTTTCCCCCAATTGCATGGGGTTTATCATTGCAGCCCTGCTCCTGACCCCCGCGACGGCGGTTGCTGCTGTCGAGCAGGTCGTCGTGGTGTTCAAGCAGCATTACGACCTGGGCTACACGAAACTCGTGCCGGAGGTGCTCGAATATTACCGCACCGAGATGATGGACAAGGCGCTCGCGACCTGCGCGGAGACGGATAAGCTGCCGCCGGAGCAGCGATTCGTGTGGACGATGCCGGGCTGGCCGATGTGGCACATGCTCGGGCCGCAGCAGACGCCGGAACGGCGCGAGGCGATTATCCAACGCGTGCGCGAGGGCCGGTTCGTGGTGCATGCGCTCCCGTTCACGACGCACACCGAGTCGCTCGAACTCGAGGACCTTGTGCGCGGGCTGTGGTTCGCGGTGGACGTGTGCAAGCGCGCGGGCGTGCCCATGCCGCGCGACGCGAAGATGACCGACGTGCCGTCGCATTCGTGGGTGTTGCCAACGCTCTTGAAGCACGCGGGCGTCGAATTCCTGCACATCGGCGGCAATTCGGCATGTCCGGGGCCAAGCGTGCCGCCGCTGTTCTGGTGGGAGGGGCCCGACGGTTCGCGCCTGCTGACAATGAGCAACGTCGGCTACGGCACGGGGCTCGTGCCGCCCGCGGACTGGCCGCACAAGACGTGGCTCGCGCTCATCCACACGGGCGACAACCAGGGGCCGCCGAGCGTGAAGGATGTCGAGGCGCTGCTCGCGGAGGCCAAGGAGAAATTGCCGGGTGTAGCAATCCGCATGGGCCGCCTGTCGGATTTCAGTGACGCCATCCTAG
>JAGMZX010000175.1:0-7112 GCA_018005585.1 Candidatus Hydrogenedentota bacterium
GGCTCGCCGTTCCAGCGTATGGCAATGGCCCCGTTCTTCTTGTTATCGTTGCCGCCTTCCGTGCCCATGGGCCGGTCCGGCACGGCGTTGCCTACCGGGTCCTCCTGCCCGCCGGGAGTCGTGGAGGGGTCATTTACGGCGGGCCGGAACGCGGCCGTCGAATTCGCGGGGATGACGAATTCATTGTCCGGGTACTCAGGCCCGATGTAGACACCGCTCTGCGTGTAGTACTCGATGTAGCACGTCATGTCCGTTTCCAGATTGTTGTGCAGGTACACGATGCTCGTCACCCCGTAGTCGTTCGCGGGCACGCCTTGGCCAGCGGCCGCGTTGTCCGTGTACCACGGCACCGACAACGAACAGTTCGTAGGCGGCGTGGGAAGACCTCCCCCACCGTTGAAAAGGAGCGTCAGGCCAGATATTTCGAGAAGGTCCATGTCATCAAGGCTGTCGTAATAAATGTACCATGACCCTTGGGCATTGGTTCCACTCTGGAAGTTGACCAAGTCATCCACGTATATGCTGCCCGAATAATCTGTCTTCTCGCTTGCGCCAACTCGGGCCGGGTCCGGCGTAAATATTACGGATGAATAGTTATCAGCTAAACCATCAAGACACAAGCTAAAGAGAGTACACGAATTACTTGCGAAAGTAATCTGACTACCGTTGTGATAAAGCCGTATACCATACTGCGCCCAAGAATACTCCCTTATTTCGTCATAAACAAGGCTCGCGTGTGCAATCCCGGAGAAGGCAACTTCTATTTTTTCCACAGTAAAAGAATCAGGTACGACAATCTCAACTCGTTGATGAGTGGTTATTGATACTGGCAAGGTTGGACTATAAGAATACCCTGTCTTTTCTTGAGCCGTTGCGGTGGGCACCAGTAGCGTGCCGGCACAGAGCATTGCTGCTGCTACCGCAATGAAACGGAATTCGCGTGTAAACATGGATTGTTCTCCTCTATCTTTGGAACGCACCTCTCACCCCGCATTTCAAATTGAACGCATCGCTTTCACGGCAATGGGTCGTGAAGACGGTTACTGCTTGCGCGATTCCGCGACGTTACGCGATATGCAATATGCCCGCGCTCCCTTAGCAAGATTGGAGCACTCCGGCGACATCGTTTTTCGCTTCCTCACCGGTCGCCGCGTACTGCGGAACTCCCCCGTGCCGATCGGCTTACGTCACATGCCCCCACTGCTCCCCGGGAGATATTGAGAGCATATAACAAGACAGGTGAACTGTCAACGGTTTTCAAGGGAAGGTCAATCATCAGTTAAAGAACAAAGATTATAATAAAATGCCGGGAATGCTGGCTTTATTGTGACGCCTTCAGCGGACTGTGGAACGCTTGCGCGTGTAGGCTCGAACCCGCTGGCGGGACTTGCCGTCACCGAACAAGCCGAGCACGACGGCCGGCGCGGCGACGAGGAGGAATAGACGCTATCCGTGGCATGGGCGTCTCGCCCATGTTCCTCAATCGTGGGCGAGACGCCCGTGCCACGGCGTTGTCTACGCCAGCGCCGTCTCCCCGGGCACGGCCACCGGCGTGACCGGCAAAGGCCCGAATTCGTAAGCCGGCGGCGTCAAATCGAGCTTCGATTCGTTCATGGCCCAGTCCCAGGCGACTTCCTGGCCGGTGTAGGCCGCCATGCGCCCGATGATGGCCGCCATGGTGCTCTCGGCGACATTGCGGGCCTCGTTGAGCGGTGTTCCGGCGCGGATGCTCGCAATGAGGTCCGCGTGCTCCTGTTCGTAGGGGTTGGGTCCTTCGCCCCGGAAGCGATAGTCGTTCTCGCCACGGATGATCTTGGACGGATCTGCGATGCCCTTGGTCCCGACAATCCGTTCGCCGACGCGGTGGTAGGTGTCCTTCATCTGACGGCAGAGACTCTGCACGCGCACGCCGCCTGGATACTCAAATTCGACGGCAAAATGGTCGTAGATGTGGCCGTATTCGGGCGCAGTGCGCTGTTGGCGCCCGCCCATGCCGATGGCCTTCACCGGATGGGCCTGCAACGCCCAATTCATGATGTCGATATTGTGCACGTGTTGCTCGACGATATGATCGCCCGACAGCCACGTGAAATAATTCCAGTTGCGGACCTGCCACTCCATGTCGGACCACTCCGGCTGCCTGAGCACGGCCTTGTAATAGTCGTAGTCGCCAATCCAGTAGCATTCCGCGCTGAGGATGTCGCCGATGGCCCCGTCATGAATGCGCCGGATGATGTCGACATACGGGGCCTGATGCCGCCGCTGCGTGCCCGCTGCAATGCCGAGCTTCCTCTCGTCCGCAATGCTCGCCGATTCAAGGATAGAGCGGATACCGGCGGGGTCCACCGCCACGGGCTTTTCCATGAAAACGTGCTTGCCCGCTGCGACGGCGGCGCGCAGATGCAGGGGCCGGAAGGCGGGCGGCGCCGCGAGGATTACAAGGTCCACCTCGCAGGCGATGACCTTCTCGAAGCTGTCCCAGCCCGTGAAACACGTCGCGTCCGTTGCCCGGCACTTGTCGCCGAGTTGCAGCAGGTTCTCGCGGCACTTGGCCATCATGTCGGGGAAGAGGTCGCCCAGCGCGGTAATCGTGACGCCTTCCGCTGAACGCGCGCAGTCGAAGGCCGCGCCCGTGCCGCGGCGCCCGCATCCGATTACCCCCACGCGCAACGGGGTCACGTCCTGGCCCGCCGCCGCCTTGCTCAAGACGGCGAACGCGCCGGCGGCCGTGGCCGTGCGCCGCACGAATTCCCGCCGTGAAATACTGCCGGTTTTGCCCTGCTTCTCGCTCATGATGAGGACCCTCCCGCGCATGCCGTTGCGCGCGGGGAGCATAGCACAGACGCGCGGCCGGGGGGCAAGGGATCGTCAACGGAATATCGAGACGGCTCCGGACGCTGTCCGGCGGAAACCCGGGCGCGACGCCGGCGCGCGGTGTGCCGGACTGCGGGGAACGGCCATCGTGCCGGGTTGCCGGTCATCGTCTCGCTCAGCCTTTCAGTCCGGTCAGCGTGATACCCTCGATGAAGGTGCGCTGGGTGAAAAAGAACAGGACAATGACGGGCAGGGTGATAACGGTGGACATGGCCATGAGGGGGCCCCACGCGCTTTCGTGCTGGCTTCGGAACTGCTGCAGCGCCACGGCCAGCGTGTACATGCGGTCATCTTGCAGGTAGATGAGCGGATTCAGGAAATCGCCCCACTGCCAGAGGAACATGAAAAGGATGGTGGTGGCCAGCGCGGGCTTGGCCAGGGGCACGATGATGCGCGCGTAGATGCCGAACTCGCTGCATCCGTCGATGCGCGCGGCGGCGCTGAGGTCTTCCGGGATGCTCTTGAAGAACTGGCGCAGCAGGAAGATGTAAAAAGGCGCGCCGAAGAAGTATGGGACAATGAGCGGCTTGAACGTGCCGACCCAGCCCAGCTTGCTGTAGACCGCGAAGAGGGGGATTAGCGTAACCTGGTAGGGGACCATCATCGTGGCAAGCACAAGCCAGAATGTGAGTTCCCGCCCGCGCCAAGGGATGCGCGAGAGCCCATACGCGACGAGCGACGACGACAGCACCGTGCCGAGCACCGTCGTGAAGCAGATGAAGAGCGTGTTCCTCAGGTTTTGCAGGAAATGCATCATTTCGAAAGCGCGCGTGTAGTTCTGCCAGTGAAAGCCGGGCCGGAGCACCATCTCGACTTCGTCCTGCAACGCGAGATGCTCGGTATCCCCGGCGAGCAGGCGGTAGCGGCCGTCTTCCTCGACGCCAAGCATCGCGGCATCCTGCCCATGGTAGCGCACAAGTGTCCGGCCCGCCGTGTCGCGCACGTCCGTCTCGGGCATCCAGCCTCCGGTGAAGACCCTGGCCTCGTGCTTCAACGAAGTGGACACCATCCACGCGAAAGGCATCAGGAACAGCAGCGAGAGCAGCGACAGCGCCGCGAAGGCCGTCCATCTGGTCGCGGGACGCGTTACCATATCGTGCCTACGGCCTCCTATTCGCCATGGTAGTGTACCCAGCGGCGCGAGGTGACCATGACGCCGGCGGTGGCGATCAGGATGACGACGAACAGCATCCAGGCCATGGCCGAGGCGTAGCCCATGCGCAGGTAGTAGAACGAATTGCGGTACAGGTACAGCGCGTAGAACATCAGGCTGTCCACGGGCGTGCCGCGGCCCGCGGTCATCACGTAGACCTGCGTGAAGTACTGAAACGACCCGATCAGGCCCATGACCAGGTTGAACAGAATCGTCGGGCTGAGCATGGGGAGCGTCACGTTCCGGAATCGGCCCCAAACGCCCGCACCGTCGATGGCGGCGACTTCATACAATTCTGGCGGCACGTCGCCGAGACCCGCGAGGAAGATTACGATCGCCCCGCCAAGGCCCCAGAAACTCATGAGGATCAGCGACGGTTTGGACCAGTGCTCGTCGGCGATCCAGCCCGGCCCCTCCACGCCGAACCAGCGGGCCAGCGTCACGTTGATGAGGCCGCTGTCGGGGTTGAGCACCCAGAGCCAGAGCACGGCGGACGCCACGATGGGCACGATGCTCGGCAGGAAGAATACGGTGCGGAAGACAGGCGTGGCCGGGGTCTTCTGGTGCAGCAGCAGCGCGATGCAGATGCTGAACACGAGGCCGAGCGGCACGGCGAGGAGGGTGTAGTACAGCGTGTTGTAGAGGGCTTTCCAGAACAGGGGGTCTTCAAGGAAGAGGATGCGGTAGTTCTCGAGACCGGTCCAGACCGGCGGCTGGATGACATCAAACTGGGTGAAACTGTAGTAAACGCTCATTATCAGCGGGTACAGCGTGAACAAGGCGAAACCGACCAGATATGGCAGCGCAAAAAGCAGCCCGTTGCGCATGTTTCGGCGTTCCATGCGCGTCATGACGCGGCCCTCGACCTTGCGAAACGGCACGCGCGCTCGAGTTCCGTGTTCACGCGGTCCTGCACGGCGCGCAGCGCCTCTTCGGGGCTGATTTTCCAGAAGATGACGCGTTCGCGCTGGCGCTCGATCTCGTCCATGAGGAACTGCGTGACCGGCAGAACGGGCGCGGTGATATTCTCGCGTTCGAGCAACTGCTCCACGAAGACGCGGAACTTCGGGTTGCTCAGGAACCGGTCCTGCCGCGCCTCGCCGGGACGCGTCGGAATGTTATGAATCGCGTGGCAATAATCGCTGGAAGGGGAGGGGCGTCCGTCGGGCCGCGGCGTGTGGAACCACTCGAGGAATGCGCGCGCTTCTTCCTTGTGCCGGGCCGTCGCGGGGATTGCGTCCGCGATACAGGTGGGCGAGTAGCAGCGCGGCGTGACGCCGTCCGGCTGCGGCAACGGCGCGACGCCCCAATCCAGGCCCGGCGCGTACTTGTTCACGAACGTGACCTGCCATTCGCCGTCGGCGATCATGGCGACGCGACCCGTGTAGAAGGGGTTGTTCGCGCTCTGGTAGTCGCCGAAACCGCTGCGGAACGCGGCGACGCGGCCCGCGTCCTGCGCGTAGGGCGACTGCCCGGGGTCGCCGGGCGGCAGCGCGGGGTCGCGCGTGAAACTCCGCTGCCAGTAGAAAGAAGCGAGTATGCCCGGGTTTTCCGCGGCGCGGATGCGGCCCGTTGCGGGGTCATTCCATTGCCCGCCGAAGAGGCCGCCCCACATGTGGGACTGGTCCCATGGCGCCCACGGCAGGAATCCCATCTGGACGATGCGGTCGCCCTCGCGCACGGTTAACCTGGCGGCGAAACGGCCCAGTTCTTCGATATTGCGCGGCGGTTGTTCGGGGTCGAGCCCGGCGCGGCGGAACGCTTCCTTGTTCCACAGCAGGCAAACGCTGTCCGTGGTGGTCGGCACGGCCCAGACATGCCCGGAAAAGCACACGGCGCGCCAGAGATGGGGGAAGAAGGCCTCCTCGCGCAGGTGCGGCGACGCCGACATGAAATCGTCGAGCGCAGTGAAGCAGCCTTGCGATACCAGTTGCGAGAGCAGGGTGCCGTCCAGCGAGACGATGTCCGGCGCGGACGCGCCGGCGATGGAGGTGACCATCTTCTCCATGTTCCAGCCGATGGGGAGCGCGCGCACGTAAATCTCGTGCTGGGAGGCGTTGAATTCATCGATGAGCGCGCGGCGCGCCTCGTGCTCGTGGCCGGAATGACGGTCCCAGTAGGTGATGACAACGCGGCCTTCTTCCCGGGCCTGGCGTTCGAGTTCCGTCTCCTCCATCCGGGGCCAGAGCAGCACGAGCAGCGCCGCGCCAATGAGCGGCGCAGCGAGCCAGGCCAGTCTTGGGCGTTCCTGCTGCATAATCGTTCTCGCAACGGCCTGCTCACGCGCAGGAAGGCGTATTATCCCCAAGCCGTCGGCGGATGTCGAATCCGGGCGCGGTTGCGCCGCTCCTGACCTGCGACTGCAAAGGCGCGGAGGCACCACAAGGAAGAAAGAGCTGCGCCGCCGCTCTTCGGCGATTGGTCAACGCCGGTAAATGAAGATGGCCGCGCGGTGTGCGCGGCCATCTCGCAACTAGGGTCTGAAGCGGACTCATGCCGGTCCGGGGCAATAACCGTCCTCGGTGCCATCGTCCGGGCACGGCCGGTAGCCGCCCGAGTTGTAGAGCTGGATCGTGCGCAGCATCTCGGTCAGGTTGAGGCGCCAATCCTGCGGCGCATAATCGCTCGCGTGGGGCAGGCAGTCCGTGCTGCCCGGCCCGGGCGCGTAACCGTCCTCGCTCTCCGGATCGCAGTGGAATCCGTCCGAGTTATAGAACTGGATGACCCGCAGCATCTCGGTCAAGACGATGACGCCGTCGCCGTTCGGGTCCCCGCTGTGCGGGCAGGGCGCAACCTTGATCTTGCACGGGAGTGTCGTGAACGTGCCGGTTGACCCGGTGAGCTGCACGGTGTATACGCCCGCGTCGCTGCATGAAACGACCGGGATGTTGAAGCACGGCCCCGTCGTGGCCGCGATGAGCACGCTGTTCTTGAACCACTTGAAGGTGACGTTCGCGCCCACGCATTTGTCGTAATTGCCGGAGATGCAGATTTGCGCGGCGCTGCCGCGGATGAGCGGCTCCTGCGGGCAAATGATGACCACGTCGCAGGGTTGCGGTTCGCCCTCGCCTTCTCCTTCGCCTTC
>JAGMZX010000175.1:7212-11552 GCA_018005585.1 Candidatus Hydrogenedentota bacterium
TCGCCCTCGCCCTCGCCCTCGCATCCGGGAATCGCGATGTGCACGCACGCGTTGCCTTCGCAGAAGTCCTCAGTGCAGGGGTTGCCGTCGTCGCAATCCGCGGCGGTCTGGCAGGGGCCCTCGCCTTCGCCTTCCCCTTCTCCTTCGCCTTCTCCTTCGCCCGCGCCGCCGCAGTCGGGCACCGTGATGCAGTGCTCGCCATAGCAGCACATTTCGAGCAGTTCATCGTGGCCGCTGAAGTTGAAGCACAGATTCGATCCGGGCGGCAGGCTTGTATTGATTGAAACCGTGATCGGGCCCGAGGTCGTGGAAGGCGCCAGCGGCGGCACGAGAGGCACGTAAGACTGCATGCTGGCGCCTGCGGGCGCGTACAGATAGAGGTGGTGTATATCGAACGCGGAACGGTTTTTGACCTGGAAGGTATAGAGGAAGGCGCCCGGATTGTCGGGATCGCACTCGATTCGTTCTTTCAGGAATTCGAGGCAGGCCGTGCAGTCAAAGCGCAGACAGAACGTCTGCGAGCAGCATGGGTGCTTGTGCCGGTCGAGCAGCGTGATGGTGAAGCAAGTCACCTGCCCGGGCACGGCGCCGCTCACGACCACGCTGAAGGTCTGCGTACCGCCGATCGGCAGGGTCGTATTGATGACGTTCGGAGTGACGACCACGTTCGGTGTCTGCGGCGTGACGAGAATGGTGTTTGCGTTAGAGGCCGAGGTGTTCGTCACCTGGAACGTCGTGGTGATGTCGCCCGTGGGCGGGTCGCACTTCTCTTCGAGCATCTGCACTTCCATGCATCCGTCGCGCTTGCACAGGGTCAATTCGCAGAGTTTGACGTTGCCTTTGCCGGAGCAGTAGGGCGGCCTCTTCAGGATGACCTGAATCTGGATATAGCGCCCGGCCACGCCGGTGAACGGCACGTTATTCGAAACGACCGTCCACGGCCCGGAGGGCACGGGCGAGTCGCTCGCGCGCACGCGCACCGTGATTGACGTGCCGGGGTCCTGGTAGGCGACCCAGGACAGCACGCTCCACGTATACCCGAGGATGCCGCTGTCGTAGACGGTCGTCCAGCTGCCCTGCGGGGCCACGGCCTGCAGCAGCACGGAGCCGGTCATGTCGCTGTAGTTATACGGGCTCGCGCCCCAGCCGAGGTCGACGGTGAGGTCCACCGTTCCCGGGATGGTCGCCGGATTGATGCGCGACGCGTTGTTGCTGCCCAGGTTGGTGGACCAGACCTTGCCGTTGGTGTCCACCGCGACGCCTGTTGGAAGCGTGCCCACGGGCACGTTGCCCAGATGCACGCCGCTCGTGGTCAAGCGGCCGACGGTGCTCGCGTTGCCGTGCGCCACCCAGACGTTGCCGTTGTGGATGACGATGCCGCGCGTCAGATCGACGGGCGATGCGCTGCCGAAGTGGTTGTACACATTGAGCAGGTTGCCCGCCGGGTCCACCTCGCGCACGTTGTTGTCGTAATAGGCCGAGGTGGTCCAGATGTGGCACGTGTCGGGGTCTATGGCCACGCCATAGTTGCGAACGTTCGTAATACAGGTAAGCGGCGACGACGTGAAGGGTACGTCATAGCGCATGAAACCCGTGCCGTTGCCCGGGTCCCAGTTCGCGGACCAGATCACGTTGCTGCCGTCCACGAGCCCGCCGTAACCGCCGCACATGCTGTTGAAGATGGAACTCGGCACGGCGACGCCCGTGCTGCCGTTGATCCGCTGGAACAGGCGGTTCGTCGCGCTGCCCGTCCACACGTCGCCAACGGGGTCGACGGCCACGAAGCGGACGTTGACGCCCGCAACGCGCACGTACGCCGTGATGCACTCGTCTTCCGCGGTGGACACGCCGCCGTTGCTGTCCGCGCTGCCCGTGTTCGGCCATAACAGCGCCGCGGCCGCATAGTCGGTGAGCCCGTTGACGTGCGGATACCCGAGCGACGTATGGATCAGCCCGTCGTTGTCGCGATCTTCGCACGTGCAGTAAGAGGGGTTCAGCACGTACTGCCCGTTCGGGTCGGGGTTGCCCGAGGCATCGACGCGCGACCCGCCCACGACCAGTCCGATGCGCGTGACGGAGCCCAGCGAGTTTGACGACTCGTTCCGGTTGCCCACCCAGGCGTTGCCGAACGCGTCCACGGTCGTGCGCGACGGATTGCCCGCCATGCCGTTGGGCCGGGTCAGGTATTCGCCGACTACGTCGCCCGTGTTGACCTCCGCGCGCGCCACGGTATCGCGCCCGGAATTTGCGATTGCGATGTACGGCCATGCGCGGGTGTCGTCAGCGAGGCCCAGGCAGAAGTCGTCGCCTTCCTGCACGGGTTCGAGGTTGAAGCTGTAGCCTTCCGCGAAATCCTCGGCGTCGGTCCAGGTCTTGCACGGGCCGGTCTCGCCTTCGCCCTCGCCCTCGCCTTCGCCCTCGCACCCTGAAATCGGGATGTGGTAACACTGGCCCATGGCCGGGTCGCACAGGTCCTCGGTGCAGGGGTCGCCGTCGTCACAGTCCAGGTCGGTCAGGCAGGGGCCTCCCTGGCCCTCGCCCTCGCCCTCACCCTCACCCTCACCCTCACCTTCGCCTCCAGCACCATCGCAACAGCGCGTAATGCTCAGCTTCATATAATCGACGGCTGTTGTGTCCTTGATGAGCACGTCGAGTTCGCAAATGATGTCCGCGGTCAACAGGCTGACGTTGTTGGCCGGGTTCGCGTCAACAGGCAACGACGCGAGATTCAGCGTCAGAATCATCTGGTTACCGGGGTTCCACGACCCGCTCTGATACGTGCCGTTCGGGGCAAGGCTGGCAATCGGCATGTTCCAGAGCGCGCCCCCGCCGGTGCCGAGCCATACGGTGTCGTCGTTGGTCGGCAGCCCGATAGCCCCGGCCTTCAGGCCGACCTCCAGCGTGACCGCGAGAATATCGCAATCGTCCAGGCAGCAATCGCTGAAAGTGTGCACAAAGCATTGCGTGTCCGGGGTCCGGTCAAAAAGCGTAAGTGCGCCGCCCGGACACGTCACCGCGTTGAGCAGCGCGTTGCTGGGCGAGGTTGTTTCAGGCCCGTTGCTCAGACCGAACTGATCCTTGATCCCGGCCAGGCAATCCGTGGTTTGGAGATTGTCGCACGGCTCTCCTTCTCCTTCGCCCTCGCCTTCCCCTTCCCCTTCGCCGGGCGCCAGACAATCGGTGCACACCTCCACGTCGCCGATCTCGGTCTTTGCGAAGGCGCCATTTGCCGCGCCGATACCCACCAGCACCCCGTTGACGGTCCACGGCACATCCAGGGAATTACCCGCGGGGCTGATTCGGTGCAGTCCATACAGAACGTCCGTATGGCCCGTGGACGACCCGAAGTGAAGCGCGTCGCCCGCGGCCCATACATGTCCGTCGCATTCGATTGCGGCGCCGCCCGCGCTGTTTTCGCCCGAGCCGAACGACCCCACGCGGAATTCGTTGTTGGTGATCCACGGACCGCCGGCGCCGCCCGTGAATTTCATAAGCCGCGCCGTATGCGCCGGACGCCAGCCTATGTGCAACAATCCACGGTCGCCCAACTCGCTGGGGTAAGTGGGATTGTTGGGAGAATACATCGTGCGCTCCGAGACAAACATTGCGCCGCTGGCGTCGAAATTAAGGTCCGAGACGGGGTTGGAGACGTTGCCGCCGCGCGGGGGCATCTGCAATTCGCGTTGCGCGGTTGCGGCAATAGGTGCGCCGCTGCCGTCCAGCGCAACGGACCAGATTTCGTTTGCCTCGGTGCTGCTGGCGCGCCCGTCGTTTTCCCACCACACGCTGTAGAAGAGCCGTCCCGCGTAATTCTCCACGGCCCACACGCGCCGGCCGAGCGGCGTGTAGGTGTTCAAAGTGCCATCGTCGAGAATGGTGTTCAAGCCCTCTGCGTTCCGGCCCGCGTTGCCATGGTCAAACGCCGTGATGGCGCCCGAAGGCGTGCACGACCCATTGACGGGGATACGGTAGACTAGGCCGTCTTCCAGATTGGATACAAAGAGCTGGCTGTTCTGCTCGTCAAAACAGACGTTGCCAAGCGCCGGGCCGCCGTTGGGCAGCGTCGCCAGCACGCAGACCGCGCCGGTCGTCCCGTCCACGCGGTATACCGCGCCATAGCCGCCGGGACCCGCCGGGAAATCGCCATAGACGCTGGTGACGGTCACGTAGATGTTGGGCGGACTCGCATCATCCAGCGCGATGCCAAATATCTGGCCCAGGTTCGTGCCATTCCAGGTGTCCGGCCCCAACGGCGTCTCGTTGTGGTCCATGGGTGGCTGCCAGTTGACGTCATTGATCGGCGCGGGCGTCGGGAATGTGGGCGGGATAGCCGCATCGAT
>JAGMZX010000176.1:0-3787 GCA_018005585.1 Candidatus Hydrogenedentota bacterium
CCTGGAAAACGTCGCGTCCGTACTGCCGTCATTAACGTAGACAATTTCGAAAGACCTGCCCAGCGCGGTCATGACGGCCGTCAGGCGACCGTGAAACTCCTCGATACAGTCCTCTTCACAATAAGCGGTTATGACAATACTGAATTCCGGCGCGTTGCAGGGAGCGATTAATTGCGTATTCTGTGAAATTACATGCATCAGCGCAGGCTTGCCCCTGGTCGAAAGCCAAAACATGTCGAGAAAAACCTTTTTCCTGACATGGACACCTCGCGGCGCAGTATAGCAACGCCCAGCAGAACCGTCAAGCAATGCCTGCGCCATGTCCAGAGGAACACCAATACCCCGCTGCCGCTTCCCGGGTTCAACTAAGAAAACCGCCTGCCGCATATAGCGTGCATAGCGGACACCAGGAAAAACTCCATGTTCCTGAACTTTTGCGTTTCCCGCCATGCCGCGGCCCGGTCATGGTCACGGCAGACTGCTGTCATGAAATCTCCAAGCAGCGGGGCCAGCGCTGCGTACTCAGCACACGCTTGCTGAAAGGTCAACAACGCCGATTCATCCTTTCCAAGGTACGCGAGGGCAAGGCTGGCCAGCATCCGCGCAGGGGCCGTTGCGCCGGGGCTGGTCTGGAGGCGGCTTTGCGCGAGGGCAAGGGCGATATCCGGGTAGCCGTCCTGCAACAGGCTTAATGCATGCCAGAGATACACTACCCCGTCGCCTTCCGGCCAGCGGAAAAACTGGCGGCGCAACGCGGCAATTCTGAGCTCGCGCGCCGTCCCGTCATCCGTGTCATAGCCGATATCCGCAAGAATACGGTCACAATCGACTTCGGCAATGCCCGGCACAGGCGCCCCGATTCCCGTGGGGGTTCGCTCGGCTCTTGCGCGGCCGAGAATCACGTTGTGATGACCTGGAAACTCCCTGAATTGCAAACGCAGACCGCGTTTTGACAGATGCTCCCCCAGAATCCGCACGGGCAGGGCTCGTGCGGCCTGAACCGCTTCCGCGAAACTGCTGGCGCCTGCCCATGGGTAGTCCCAGGCGATCGGAAGAAAAGCCAGTGTGAGCCAGACATTCGCGTCCTTGCTCTCTGGGCGGAGAAAGAACGCCGCCGCCTCGTCACACGCGGCCTGAAATGTGTTGACTACCCGCTTCTGGCCGAAGGCGTCGGGAAGATAGTACTCCATCGCATGTCCGGGGCCGGCGTAGCACACAATGTCCAGCACAAGATCCCGGGGCGTACCTTGCTCCTGCACGTGCTCGGCGGCGCCTCGCCAGTCTGCACGTGTCGTCTCGGGCAGGAAGACCGCCAATTGAAACCCGTATAGCAGCATGATGGGCGCGGCGCACAGCGGCCTGACCGCGGCGGGGCGCAACCGCTCGCACAAGGCACCCAGACCCAGGTAGAGTCCGGCGTAGCCGTACATCGCATACATGATGCCCCCGAGCACTTGACCGGACAGTCCTTCCGCAAGCCCCAGAACGCACGGGGGCACGACACACAAAAGCAAAAGGAAAACCGCCGCCCCGGGCCGTTCACCGCCTGTGGAACCAGGCAATCTGGCCCGCCGGAACCGCCACGCCTGCGCAGCGGCAAGAAAGAACAGGCTTGACAGCGCCAAGGCGGACAACGATACAAGCCCGGCGTCAAACCAGGAACGCCATGCGAGCAAGGGAGTCCACCCCGAGGCCAAGGGCGCGGCTGGAATGGTCTTCCAGGCGGGCAGCAGTTCCGTGTTGCACACGATCAGGTCGCCCGCGAAAATGTTATCCAGTATGGCGGCAAACTTCAGACCCGGGGAAACGTGGTCATTCCTGTATGGCATGGAAAACGCGAAGAGCGTCCAGGGCAACAGGAGAGCGCATTGCAGGACACCCCAGTACACGAGCCGCCTGAAGGCCTTGCGGAGGAGGATGAGCAGGAACAGTCCCTGCACGAAGAGAAACACCGGGGCCAACGCATGCACCCACGGCAGCAGCGCGTTAACGGTCAGATTCATCCCCCACCACTTCCACGAACGGCGCACCATAACGGGGCCGTCGATGGGTCCATCATAGACCCCCCGGAGCAACGCGTAGGACGCGACCAGAACCAGCAGATAGAAGAGCGCGTAACTGCGTACTTCCTGCCCGAACCAGATGAACTGCGGTGACAAGGCCATGCACAATGCCGCGATGAGGCCCGCCGTGCGCCCGAACAAATAACGTCCGACCCGACAAATCATGAACACACTGAGAACACTGAAGAAGATGGGAAGAAGCCGGAGAACGGGCAACGAGAACCCAACGTAGTGGGCCCAGTAGTACTGGAGCACATAATAGAATGGCGAGACGGCGTGCTCTGGGATGATCATCTGGATCAGGCGGAAATTCGTGGCGAGGTCGGGCGCCTGCAACTGCGCCGTGATTGCATACTCGTCCCCCCAAAGGGATTGCTCTTCAAGACGGTACAGGCGCAGCGCCGCCGCAAGCGCGATAATGGCCAACAGCGCAAGACGGTGCGCATTCCCACGCGATGCACCATGGACGTTCGACATTATCCTGGCGTCCTGACCCGCCGGGGCCGTGCATGCCCGGCATAGCAATTAGAACATGCGAAGATACGCGGACGTTCCCGGTGCGCGAGAGGAATCGAGCTAGCCGCTCGCGGAGCCGAGTTCGTCGTCCATCCCGGTCTCCAATTCCCCGGTCATTACGTGCGCCAGAAAATGATAATTGCCGGGGCCCAGGGTCTTTTCCAGGTGATTCATGATTCGGTTGACGTTATCGTGCGGCCCGCTGACATAGAAGGGCTTGCCATCCTTGCCAAACTCGATATGAGCGTCGAAGGTAATCGCGTCGCGCGGTTCCAGGACCAATTGCGCCTGCGCAAAGTCGCGATGCGGCTCAAAGCCGATGGCCTTTGCATAGTCCCGCGCCCCGTAGATGATTTGATGGGCCAGCGAAGAAGAACAGGTAGTGAAGCCCTGATTACTTCTGCGAAACCTGTCCTTGAATTCCGCATAATCAGAATGGGTCGCATTTCCCCTCCAAAAGGCGTCCTTGACGCCGAGGCAACCCAGGTCCACCAGATACACCCCGTACAAGACCAGGTGCTCGGTCTGAGCGCGCGCGACGACGATGCGCGCAATCAGGTCTTCCCGCCAGTTTTCGTTGAGGAAACATTCGAGAATCGGGTATTTGCGCGCGCTTCGCAACAGGGTCCGGTCCATGCCACCCGCCCCGCTCACGTGTGTGCGCTTCTTTTTCACCTTCTCTTTGCGCCGTTTCTTGAGCAGTTTTTCCTGACGCCGCCGTTGGTCCCTGGGCATAGCGCATCCTTCCTTATTCCGCTTGTACCTCGCGGTCCACGATGACACAATGGACGCCAGCGCTTCGCATCTTGTCACGCGATGCGCTGGACGAGTTCTTCCAGGAATACCCGCGCTTTGCGCGCTTCTTCGAGGAGTTGCGGCAACTCGCCGGGAGCCAGCGTTTCGACCACTAGCGGCCCGGCGGTGAACCCGCCCTTTTTGAGGCGCGCCATGACCTTCTCGAAATCGACAAGGCCCGTGCCGGGGGTCAGCATGACGTCCTTCGGCGCGCGAAAATCCTTGACCGACATGCCCACCACGAGCCCATCGACGGTGGCGGCATCGTCCACAGGATCCAATTGGCCGTCGGAGTAGTAGAAGATGTTGCCGGGGTCGTACCAGAGCCGGAAGTTTTTGTGCCCGACCTGCTCGATGATTCCGCGGCACTGCGGCCCCGTGGCATTCAATCCGCCGTGCGGCTTCACGCTGAC
>JAGMZX010000176.1:3887-11547 GCA_018005585.1 Candidatus Hydrogenedentota bacterium
CGTCGGAGTAGTAGAAGATGTTGCCGGGGTCGTACCAGAGCCGGAAGTTTTTGTGCCCGACCTGCTCGATGATTCCGCGGCACTGCGGCCCCGTGGCATTCAATCCGCCGTGCGGCTTCACGCTGACCCCGATGCCCTTTTCCGCCGCGTAGTCGCAACATGCCTTGATGGCCTCGTAGTAAAGCCCCTGCACGGCCGGGTCCCCCACGCCCCCCATCATCAAGTTCTTTGCGCCCACCGTGGCGCAGTTGTCGACCAGCTTCTTCATCCCCGCGATGCCCGCCTCCAGCGATTGCGTCACGGGGATATCGCCGCCATAGACGGACGGAACCGCAAGCTTGCGTTCCTTGCACGCTTCCGCGACCGCCTGCGCCTCTTCGGGCGTGGTCTGCACCGAGATGACAAGATGTGTGGGCGAGTTGGTCGTCATGAGCCCGGCGTAGTGGAATCCCGCCTCGGCGATGGCGTCCAGCGCCACTCGGTAGTCGTACTTGTCCCACGGCCGCGTATAACAGCCGATGTGCCAATCCTCAGGCGCGGCGCCGGCGTTTCGGGAGGCGAGCAATACACATGCCAAGGGGCTCATGAGCGCCGTCTGCCGAAAGAACTCTCGTCGTGTTGAAGCATGCCTGATACTCATGATCCGGGCCTCCTTCCTATGCATCGCTGCACGTTCATTTCCTGTTATTCGGCTTCCCGGATGAAACCGTGAAACCGCGCCATCCAATACGGTAACAGATACGCGCTTCCGTCGTCTTCCATCCGCCCGTCATCGCCGCTGTCAGGCTCATAGGGGTCCGCATTCCATTTCTTGAACGGGCGCTCGTCGGCGGGCAATACCCGCGTCAAAACCGGTTCGCCGAAACGGTTCGGCAACGAGGCAAACTCCACATCGGCGCGATGGCTGTTTCGTACCGGCCAAAGGCGGCGGTCCGTCGGGATTTCGCGCAGGTTCTCTATCGCACCCCGGATATCCGCGCCCATGGGGTCCACGGTGGCGTATACGAACGTGTAGAAGCTGGGCTTTTCTGGCTTGACTACCTCGTAGTGCCGCCGTACACCCGCCGCCAGCGCCCTGCGCGCACGCGGGTCATGCTCCAGTTGCAGGATGGGATACCAGGCCACAAATCCGAGTTGGTCGTCGCTGTGGTTATTCTCGTCCGGAAAGCACTTCTTCGTCAGCAGGATGTTGCTCAGGTAATGGTGCTCCACGGCCAGTTTGCGGTAGTGTTCCTCGTACCGGGGCTCGCCTGTAATGTAATGGGCAACCTTCAAGAACGAAAGCATCTGTAACGAGTTCAGGCCCGCTTCGATGTAATCATACCCGCTCCTGTTGAGCGTCTCCGGGTCCCAGAAGCCCCAGCGCGTCCGTTTCCCATCCCAGTCAATCAGCCGGTAATTGTTGTCGATGAGATAGTCGGTGACTACACGCACCTGCTTCTCGATCGTCTCGCGTTCCGCCGCGTCGTGTTGCGCAATGTGCTCGAAGTACGCGTAGAACGCCAGATAATGCCCGTCGATCTCGTCGGAAGACGTGTCGCTCTTCCAGTACATCGCGCCGTCCGGCGTCGGGCGCCATTGCGGGCCCTTCGAACGGCCGGCGTCCGCGGGCACGACGCTGCGTGCCACGAGTCCCGGTATGCCGGAAGCGTTCTGGAGCATGTACAACGCATGCATGCTTTCCCGCGCCGAGGCCTTTGCCGCGGGGTCTTGCGTAGCGCCGTAGCACAGGGACATGGCCGCGACATGGTAGGCTGTCCACAATCCGTCATTATCGAAGTCCGGAATCGTATACGTCGTCGGATGTTCGGCGTCGTCCAGCACGCATTCCGCCACCAGGCCCAGCCGGCGATGCCGTTCGTTGACGCGCCGCTCGATGGTTTGCGCCTTTTCGAGCAGGGTCGTCTGCACCAGGTCGATCCGGCCCGGCCCTGCGTCCGTCATGAAATATACGGGCGTTCCGCCAGGCTCGATGGCAATCGATTGCACGCAATCGCCCGGCAGATACCGTTTCCCCGCGCGGTAGTACCACTGCCGCCCTTTCTCATAGGGCGTGTACAGTACGGCCCCCTCGGACGTGCCAATCCATATATGGTCGTTCGCATCGATTGCCAGCGCGGTCACGTCCTCGACCGGCAGCCCCTGGCGGCCCTGAAAATGCGACCATGTTCCATCCGGGTCGCGCTTGCTTAGTCCCATCGGCGTACCCACCCACAGCGTCTGCCGAGAATCCACGGCGAGCGCCGTGATCTCCGATGCAAGCGGCCCGTCTACGCCATAGCTGGGGTGCCTCTGCAGGTCCGAACCTCGCCGCGCAAATAGCCCCGCCGCTGTGCCGAGCCACGCAGTATCGCCTTGCATGGCATTGGCTGAAACGGGACGGCCCTCAATCGTTTCTGGCAAATCTTCGGCAACACGCACCTGCCAGACAGTTGATGGCCCCGTCTGGACAGCGCCGCGCACATGCTCGATATACGGCCCGACCGTCACCGGCTCGAAATTGCCGGGCACGCGCATGAATGGCGGCGTGACATTGAACAGGACGAAATCATCGGGGACCCAGGATTCCTCCGCCAAGACGCCCCAATGTCCGATTACCAGGGCACCCAGCAAGAACAGCACCCGTTTTCGCATCCGTGCAATTCTCCTGGTCCGTATCCGGTGACTCTGTCGGCGTTCCATGACTGCCCTCCGGCCAGTGGCCCGTTCCTTGGCCAACTCGTTCGCGCATGGTATCCACGAAGGCCTGGTCAGCCCGCTATGAGACCATGTCCAGCGGCACGAATCCTCTGCGTCAAGAGAGTATGCACATCAAAACAGGCGCCACGCCAGTGATTATGAGGTTCGGCCATGCGTTGAGCGCCCACTGTCCCGGCCACGTGATTTGCGGCGCGTCCAGGAACGGGCACCAACAGGGAACGGGCCTCTGTTCGCCATCCGGCCCTCTCGCGCCTGCCACGTCTCCCAGAAGATGCAAGTGAAACGCGAACAAGACCAACAGCGCGGTGTAGCCGCGCCGCTTGGCGATGGCGAAGGCCACGTCCGCGCAAAACAGGCCAAGGGCAGGATTGTGACCGAAAGCGTGATGGCAATTCGACCACCATCGCAACGGCCGCCTGTTCGCGATTCTCAAATCCCGGCGCGTTGGCTACCGCTCAGCCCAGCAGAAAATGCGTCACGGAATTCCTCTTGGTCCGCTTGCTGGCAAGCATATCTCTGAGCGGGGGATTCCCATAACCTTCCTCGTTACTCGTCGCCGGTTATGAGCGCAATACGTCCAATACCCATACCGCGCGCTGGTAAGGAAAGCTCCGAGGTATGTTTTCGAGCAGCAATCGAAACCCTTCGGGCGCGAGCAGGGCCGTTAGCGCTGCCTGTTCCCGCACGTGATGCCCGCGGTCCCACCGGCACAGGCAACGCCCGAGCAGGTTCCATTGGGGCGGCAGAACTGCGTCAATGACCAAGGCTGTGCCGTTGTCCTTCGTCACCCGTCTCATCTCGCGCGCGGCGGCCACCGCCTGCGCATCTGAAAGATGATGGAAGAGGCCAACCGCGAATACGACATCAAAAGCGCCATCAGGAAAGGCAATCTTGGCGGCGTCCATTACAGCAAAGGGTTCTCCGCGCCGCGCAATCGCGTGTCGAACGTAGACTCCGTTCTGATCGACGCCAAAATAACGCATCCTGCCCGCAAAGGTCCGGCCATGCGCTCCGGTACCACAGCCGACGTCGAGGACACGGCCCCCTTCGCGCGGTGTTACAGTCTGGCGCAGGAAGTCACGCACGCTGGCCCTGCCCAGTGACAAGAGCCGTGTCTTCACGTCGTACCAGGCCGGCTTATCGAGCATCTTCACCAGGAGCATGGCGGCCCCTCATCACGCCCGCGGCAACGGCTGAAACCCCTTCTCCCTCAGAGAGCTCGCAATCTCGTCGAGAATGACCGGGTCATCGATGGTGGACGGCACGCTGTACGATTGACCGTCGGCCATTTTGCGCATGGTGCCGCGCAGAATCTTGCCCGAGCGCGTTTTCGGCAACCGCTTGACGACGGAAGCCTGTTTGAAACAGGCCACGGCGCCTATTTGGTCGCGGATCATCCGGATCAGGTCGCCCACAACATCGGTTTCCGCGCGTTCGACGCCATTCTTCAACACGACAAACCCAAACGGCAACTGGCCCTTCAAGTCGTCTGCCACGCCGACGACGGCGCATTCCGCCACGTCCGGGTGCTGTGCAATCACCTCTTCCATCGCGCCCGTCGAGAGGCGATGCCCCGCCACATTGATCACATCGTCCACCCGGCCCATGACGTACAGATAGCCGTCTTCATCGATGTAGCCGCCGTCGCCCGTGAAGTAATACCCCGGGTACGGGTCCAGATAGGATTCCACGTACTTGGCGTCGTTGCGCCACAAGGTCGGAAACGTGCCCGGCGGCAGTGGCAGGCGAATGCCAATGACACCCTCCTTCCCGGTGGGCAATGCGCGGCCCTCTCCGTCGAGAATGGCCACCTCGTATCCCGGCGCGGGTTTTGTGGGCGACCCTGCCTTGATCGGTAGAAATTCGAGGCCGGCGCAATTCGCCGCTATGGCCCAGCCGGTCTCCGTCTGCCACCAGTGGTCGATCACGGGCACATTGAGGAGCTTGCTGGCCCAGTGATAGGTGTCCGGGTCGAGCCGTTCGCCGGCAAGAAACAAATACTTGAATCCGGCAAGGTTGTGCTGCTTCAGATAGTGGCCCTCCGGGTCCTCCCGCTTGATTGCGCGGATGGCCGTGGGCGCGGTGAACAGCGCCTTGACGCCGTGCTGCGCGATGACACGCCAGAACGCGCCCGGGTCGGGCGTGCCGACCGGTTTTCCTTCGTACAGCACGGTCGTGCAGCCATAGAGCAGCGGCGCGTACACGATGTAAGAGTGTCCCACCACCCAGCCCACGTCGGACGCGGCCCAGTACACGTCGCCGGGCTCGACGCCGTAAAGATATTTCATGGTCCATTTCAGAGCCACGGCATGGCCGCCGTTCTCGCGCACGACGCCCTTGGGCAGACCTGTCGTTCCCGAAGTGTACAAGATGTACAGGGGGTCCGTCGCGCGCAAGGGTATACAGCCGACAGGGTCCGCGTCGCGCATCAGCACGGTCCAATCGAGGTCGCGCCCCGGCGTCAGCGGCGCGGCGGCCTGCGGCCGCTGGAAAATGACGCACCGGTCAGGACGATGGCTCGACAACGCGATGGCCCTGTCCAACAGCGGGTGATATTCGATGACCTTCTTGCCCTCTATGCCGCATGAAGCGGACAGAATGACCTTGGGCTTCGCATCGTCAATGCGCACCGCCAATTCGTGCGGCGCGAAACCGCCGAACACGACCGAGTGCACCGCCCCGATTCGCGCGCAAGCCAGCATCGCCACCACCGCTTCCGGGATCATCGGCATGTAGATAATCACCGTGTCGCCCCGCGACACGTCCAACGAACGCAGCGCCCCCGCGAACCGGGCCACTTCCTCGCGCAGTTCCCGGTACGTGATGTGCCGCACGACGCCCGTCACCGGGCTGTCGTAAATCAGCGCGGCCTGATCGCCCCGGCCCGACTCGACGTGCCAATCCAGCGCGTTGTAGCAGGTGTTCAGCTCCCCGTCCGGGAACCAGCCATAGAAGGGTCTGCGCGACGCGTCCAGGACGCGCGTGTACTTGCGGTGCCACTGCACGGCCTCGCCCGCCGCGCCCCAGAACTTCTCCGGATTGCGAATCGACTCCTCATATGCGGCTTGATACTCCCCGGCCATGACGCTCCCTTCCTCCTGGTTGATGTACGGGACTCTTCCCGCGGCGGTCATTGTAGCAGTCTGCGCGCGCGGATTTCAGGAAGCCCGCGATGCCACGAAACAGGAGCGCCGCAAGAAGAGCACGACAAGGGAGGCGGCTACAAGAAACAGTGTGGCCAAGTTCGCGCCCGCGCCTTGAAACACGGGCCAGCCATACAACCCGCCCCCGTATGCGCCCAGACTCGCGCCCAGCGCCAGCAACCGCGCCGCCTCGACGAAGGGCGTCCAGCGCCGCCGGTCAAAGATCCCGCCCAGGCTCAGCACTGTCGCAAAGATCAGCAGCGCGGCGAGAATGCGCTGTCCGGCGGGCATTGCCGATTCGGCGCCCACGAACCCCACGGCAAGGGTCAGGATGACCACGAAATGCACGGCGGCATAGGCGCCCAGAAGGCGCGGGGCGCGAGCGTCGTACTTCTCGTAGCCGGGCTGCCGCGTCTCCGGCGTTTTGTCTTCCTCGACGGCGGCGGGCCGCCATGCGGGCGGCTTGAACCACAGACGCAGCCGGTCGCGCCACGACGGGGTGACGCGCGCCAGCGCAAGAAGTCTCGCGAAGTAATATACCTGTGCCCAGAGCGGATTCCAGCTCTTGAGCGGCGTTACGGTCCCGTATTGCGGCTCTTCCTCCTCCTCCTGAAACGTGCCGAACAGCCTGTCCCAGATAATCAACGTCCCGCCATGGTTCCGGTCGATGTATTTTGGGTTGCAGCCGTGATGGACCCGGTGGTGGGACGGCGTGTTAAACACCCACTCGAGCGGCCCGAGCTTGCCGATGATCCGCGTGTGAATCCAGAACTGGTATAGCGCATTGACCTGCGTCACAGCGGCAAAGACGGCGGGCGGAAAACCGACCAGGGCGAGCGGCAGATAGAATACCCAGAAGAAGAGCCCCTGAAACACCCCCTGGCGCAGCGCCACAGCGAGATTGAACTCTTCGCTCTGATGATGCGCGATGTGGGTCGCCCACCCAAGATTCCTCTCGTGGCTGACCCGGTGCGCCCAGTAGTACATCAGGTCTTGCAGTAGAAAGCACAGCACCCAGACCGGCAACGGCGCGGCGGGGTCCCACAGATGCGCCGCGCCCATGTCCATCAAGCGCCAGCGCTCCCAGATATAGAGGTATCCCATGAAAACAAGGGTCTTCAGGAACGCACCGCCGACCTGGTCAATAACCCCCATGCTCAGGTCGTTGATGGAGTCGTTCAGCCGGTAGACCTTGCGGCGCAGCACCAGCGCGCTCACGGCCCATTCCACACCCATCAGAAAAAAGAACACCGGAATCGCGAGAAGCACATAGTTCATGCGTCAGCCAGACCCATTGCCACTCTTGACCATGGCCAGCGTCACCATCGCCTTGGCCACGAGCTTTTCCGCGCCGCCCTGACACGCAAATACGGACGATTCCGTCACGGTGAGTTGCCGGCCCGCGCGCAACACTTCCGCGCGGCACCGCAGCCACTCGCCAACCGTTGGCCTCAGGAAATTGATCTTGAACTCGACCGTAAGCACGACCTCGCCCGCCCGTGCCTGCGTGCCGGCCGCGGCGCCCGCCGTGTGGTCCGCCATCGTGGCGACGACCCCAGCGTGCACAAAGCCATCCTGCTGCAGGTGCATGTCCGCCACCGCCAGCCGGGTATCGCACCAACCCGGCCCGAAGTCGACTAGTTCGATTCCAAGATACTGGATGAACCGCGCCTTATTCAGGATAGCCTCTACATGTTCCCTGGAATCCACATTCCCTGCTTCCACGGTTCTTCCCCGCAACGTTATGGCATGCGCCTGTTCCCGGCATTGACGCTGCCTGCTGTACCTGGTCCAGCCCAGATTGAATACCGCCGGTA
>JAGMZX010000177.1 GCA_018005585.1 Candidatus Hydrogenedentota bacterium
GTTCGGGACCCGTGTGATAGCATAAAGCGCACTCTTATGGAGCCTTTGCAGGAACTGTGGGAACACGATATGAAGAAAGCACACCATAAAGACGGAAACTGCGCCGGCCCTTTGTCTGTTTATACGCGGCGGCGTTTTCTGGCCGCGGTTGGGGCCTCGGCGGGCTTTGTGACGCTGGGAGCGCGCCATGGCTGGGGGCAGGCGGCCGCTGCCGTGTCCCCGCCGGAGAAAGAAGGGGCCTATGTCCGGGTTGCGTTTCTGTATCCGCCTTCAGACACATTCGCGGATGACCCGGACGGCTGGTGGAGCTGGCCGGGCAACGAGTTCGACGCTGAGGCGCGGCAGCGGGAATACGCGGCGTTCCTGGGCGGGCTGGAAACGGAACTGGGCATGCGGATCGCCGTGGAACCGGACCCGCTCGGTACGGAGCAGCAGGCGCGTGAATTCGCTGAAGACCTCCGCGCGAACCGGCCGGACGGGCTGCTGCTGGTCATGTTCTACAACGGCAGCCTGAAACAGGCGGACGTGGTGCTGAGCGTTGCCGAGGAACTCCGTATCCCGTCGGTGTTCTACATCGGGCTTGGGGTCAAGCACGGTGCGGTCACGCAGTACCGCCGATCCGGCCTGTATCTGATTCAGTCGCTGGATAATCTGGACGCCATCCGCGCGGGGATGCGCATGATCAACGCGCGGAAATTACTGCGGCAATGCCTCGTGCTCAGCATCGCGGACGAACCGGTCCAGATGCCGGTGGAACCGTTTCTGGGCGTCAGCGTGATGCAGGTTCCACTTGACCGGTACGCGGACGCTTTCGGCAAGGTCGAAATGGATGCCGAAGCGCGGGCGTTCATTGCCGGGTTGCGCGAAAAGGCGATGGAAATCCGTGGCGTGACGGAAGAGGCGTTCGAGAACGCGGCGCGCGCGCACTTCGCCATCAAGAATCTGCTTGCCGAGGCGAACGCCGACGGCGTGACCATGAACTGCCTGCGGCGGGGCATGCTCAAACCCTGTATCAGTTTCGCGACGCTGAACGGCGCGCTGGTTCCCGCCGCGTGCGAAAACGACCTGCCCGCCCTGTATACGCAGATGCTGGGCCAGTTGCTCACGGGGCGGCCAGGCTTTCAGCACAACCCGTGTTATGAGACCGAGCGCAATCATTACTACGCGTCGCATTGCACGTGTACGACGAAGCTGTATGGACCGGACGGTGGTGACCTGCCATTCCTCTTGCGCCGGTTCGCGCACACGAACGAGGGCAGTTGCGCGATTCAGGCTTTCTGGAACCCCGAAGACCCGGTCACCATGGTGCGGTACTATCCGGGCGAGGAACCGGCGCTCGACGTATACGCGGGCAAGGTCGTGGTTTCGCACCAGATGCCGCCCGCGGGCGGGTGCACGACCAACGTCGAAATCGAACTGACGGACCGCACGGATGCGGGCATGGTGAAGGGGCATCACAACCTCCTTTTTTGCGGCGATCTTGCGCGGCAATTCCGCATGTTCGCGCAACTGCACCGGATGCGGCTGGCGGACACGGGGTACACGGGGCCTTGGCCCGCGTGAAGGATGGAGCGGGAGGGGCTCTGTGAAGACGTTGCTGGATTGGCGCGGCATCATTACCGTGTTGAACACGCCGTTCACGAATGACGACCGGATTGACAAGGAAGGATTGCGGCGCAACGTCAGAAATGCCATCGAAGCGGGCGTGGCCGGGTTTCTGGTTCCGGCAATGGCGTCGGAAGTGGACAAGCTCTCGGAACTGGAGCGCGAACTCGTGGTGGGGACGGTCCTTAGCGCTGCGGCGGGGCGTGTGCCGGTTGTGGGCGGCGCCTCGGCGCGGACCTGCGAGGCGCGCCGGCGCAACGGAGAGAAGCTCATTGAAATGGGCTGCGCGGGGGTGCTCGTCAGCATTGCGTACCGGGACGACGCGCAGTACGAGCGCGAGGTGCGCGACATCGCCGCCATTGACCCGCCTCTGCTCATGATTCAGGACTGGGACGCCTCCGGTCCGGGCGCGCCGGTGCGGCTCATCGCGCGGTTGTTTGATGAGATTGAGGCTTTTCGCAGCCTCAAGATTGAAGTGGCGCCCGCAGGGCCCAAATACAGCGCGGTGCTCGACGCTACGGGCGGGCGCCTGCACGTCTCCGGCGGTTGGGCGGTCACGCAGATGATTGAGGCGCTTGACCGGGGCGTGCACGCGTTCCTGCCGACGGGGATGCATCGACTGTACACGCGGATCTATGAGCTGTACGTATCGGGGCAACGCGAAGCGGCGCGCGAACGGTTCAACCGTCTGCTGCCCGTGCTGGCGTTTTCGAACCAGCACCTGGACATTTCGATCCATTTCTTCAAGCGCCTCCTGCATCGCCAGGGGGTGTACGCGACCCCCCGCGTGCGCGAGCCGGTCCTGCCGTTCGATGCCTTTCATCTGCGTGCCGCGGACGAACTGATCGAGTACGAAATGAATCTCGAGCGCGCGCTCGATGGCCCGTAAAAAGGGGATGGGAGACGCGGCCAGGGCCGTTCTGGAAGCCGGGTCCCCTTCCTGGTATGCTTGCGTCCCAGAGGCCGGGCGGATGCGCCCGCCGACTTGCATAAACGCTATGGTGATAGTGCACTATGGAACACGCGCTTCTTCAACTGGGCAGCGTTATCGCGTTGGGCATTTTTGCGGAGTGGCTCGGTTGGCGTCTGCGCCTGCCGTCCATCCTGTTCTTGCTTGTTTTCGGCGCGTTGCTCGGGCCGCTCTTCCACTTCGTCAACCCCGATGCGCTCTTCGGCCCGTTGCTGATGCCGCTGGTGTCGGTTTCCGTGGCGCTCATCCTGTTCGAAGGCGGACTGAGTCTGCGCCGGTCCGAATTGGAGGTGATGGGCCGGGTAACGTGGCTGCTGGTGACGCTGGGCGCACTAATCACATGGGTGCTGCTCGCGGCGGCGGCGGCGGTCTTGCTCGATATGGCCTTGCCGCAGGCCATTCTGCTGGGAAGTATCCTTGTGGTCACCGGCCCGACCGTCATAGGTCCGCTGCTGCGCCACATACGCCCGCGCGGCCCGGCCGGGTCTGTTCTGAAATGGGAAGGGATTCTGATAGACCCGATTGGCGCGGCGCTCGCGGTCTTGGTGTTTGAGGCCGTGGTTGCGGGCCGGCTCGAAGCGGCCCCGGGCATTGTCGCGCTGGGCGTTGTCAAGACCTTGGCCATTGGCGCGGTTATCGGCGGCGTGGCTGCGGTACTGCTCACCGTTTTTCTGGAGCGGTACTGGATACCGGAACACTTGCAGACGCCCGCGACGCTGGCGCTTGTGGTTGGGGCATTCGTTGTATCAAACCGGATCCAGCACGAGGCGGGACTGCTGACGGTCACCGTCATGGGCATTGTGCTGGCGAACCAGCAGCGCGTCGAGGTACGGCACGTTATCGAGTTCAAGGAAAACCTTCGGGTTGTGCTGCTGTCGACCCTGTTCATCATTCTCGCGGCACGGCTGGAATCCGCGTACCTGGCGCATATCGGCGCGGGCGCCTGGATGTTTCTGGCCGTGCTGATCCTGGTGGCGCGGCCCGTATCCGTGGCAGTTTGCGCCTGGGGTTCGCGCCTGAGTTGGGCCGAGCGCGGTTTTCTCGCGTGGATGGCGCCGCGCGGCATTGTGGCCGCCGCGATTGCGTCCGTGTTCGCCCTGCGGTTGGAGGAAGCGAATTTCCCGGACGCGGAACAGATCGTGTCCGTCACGTTCCTGGTTGTGGCGTCAACGGTGCTGCTTTACGGACTAACCGCGGGGCCGCTGGCGCGGTTGCTGCACGTGTCGCAGCCGGACCCGCAGGGAGTCCTGCTTGTAGGCGCACACCCGCTTGCACGGCAGATGGCCGCCGCGCTGGACCGGGAAAAGGTGCGGACCTTGCTCGTGGACAGCAACTGGTCGAACGTTACGGCGGCGCGCATGGACGGCCTCAAGGCGCAACTGGGCGATGCCAACTCGGAATACGTGCTGGAAGACGTGGACATCGCGGAACTGGGGCAGATGATTGCCGTGACGGCGAACAACAAGGTCAACGCCTTTGCGGCGCTGGTTTTTGCCGACGTGTTCGGAAGAAAAGGCGTCTATCAGCTTTCTGCGGGGCCTTCGGGAGTGAAGTCGCGCGAGGAAAGCCTGCCCCGGCATTTGCGCGGCAGAGTCCTTTTCGACAAGGACTGCACTTTTGAAGTGCTCATGCGGCGCGTGAACGCAGGCGCGATTATCAAGACGACCAAGCTGACCAAGGAGTTTCCGTATTCCGCTTTCCGGGCGCAGTACGGCGATACCGCAGTGCCCTTATTCGCAGTCCTGGAAAACGGGCGAGTCCATGTATTCACGCCGGAAGAACCCTTCACGCCGCCGCACGGCAGCCGGATTATCAGCCTTGTGCCGCCGCTGCCCTATTGAGTGATGGACCTGCGAGGTTGGCCCGAACCGCCGCCTTGGATTACAATGCCGCCCGATCCTCACTTTCACTACACGCCAGGGATACCCTGTGAGCACGATAACTGTGTTGACGCTGGTGCCAAATGCCGGCGGCCGGCTTGCGCGTTGCCTGGAAAGCGTGCTGTGGGCGACCGACATCTTCTGTGTTGTGGACCCGAAAAGCAGCGATGGCTCGATCGACGTGGCGCGCGAGTACACCGAGCATGTCGTCGTGCACGAGTATCTGAACGCGGCTAACCAGCGGAATTGGGCGCTTCCGCAAATCAAGACGGAATGGACACTGGTGCTCGATGCCGATGAATGGGTCTCGCCGGAACTCGCGCGGCGAATCCAGGAGGTCATTCAAGACCCCGACAGCGAAGACGGCTACGAAATCCTCCGCCACTCGTATTTTTTCGGGAAACTGATCCGGCACTGCGGCTGGCACCGCGATTACAACGTGCGCCTCTTCCGCACGTGCAAAGGACATTATCTCGACAAGCGCGTGCACTCGAAGGTGGTCGTGAAAGGGTCCATGGGGCGCATCCGGGAAGTCATGTATCATGACACGTACCGCACGTTTGAGGAATATTTCGCCACCATGCAGCGCTTTACCACATGGGGGGCGCAGGACGCATTCGACGCGGGGAAACGGGCGCATCTTCGGGACCTGACCCTGCGGCCCGTCCTGCGTTTCCTCAAGATGTACGTGGTGCGGCGCGGTTTCCTCGACGGCGTGCACGGCGCGGTGCTCTGCGGCCTCGCGGCGTGCTCGGTATTTGCGAAATACGCCAAATTATGGGACCTTGAGCGCCGCGCGCGCCTAGTGCAGCCGGCCCCTTCCCGTGCGCCGGGTTCTGAACGTTGAACTGTTGCCTATGAGCGTCGTACGGCTGGAAAACATACGCAAGACCTTCGGGGGCAGTTTCATTCTCGATGGTTTCTCGCTGCGCGTCGAGGAAGGCGAGCGCATCGGCCTTATCGGTCGCAACGGCACCGGCAAGACGACGGTGTTCCGGCTCATTACGGGCGAACTCGAGCCGGACGGCGGCGCCATTGAACGTATGCGCCGCGCGCGTGCCGCGTGCCTAGCCCAGATGCACCATGTTGCGCCGAACACGACGGTGTTCGAAACGGTGCTCCACACCTTTCAGGAATTGATTGACCTGGAATCGGAATTGACCGCCCTGGAGGAGGCGCTGGCTGGCGGCGGCAGCGAAGCCTTGGCGCGCTACAGTGTAGTACAAGAGGCGTTCGTCCGGCGCGGCGGCTACGAATTCCGGGGCAAGGCGAAACGTGTGCTGCACGGGCTGGGCTTTTCGACGGAGGACTTCGACCTGCCGTTCCACGCCCTCAGCGGCGGTCAGCGCACGCGCCTCATGTTGGCGTTAGTACTGTTGCAGGACGCGGATCTGCTGCTGCTGGATGAACCGGAAAACCATCTGGACCTGCGCGCCCGCGAATGGCTGGAGGAATACCTCCAGTCGTGCGGGAAGAGCGTAGTTGTCATTTCCCACGACCGGCGCCTGTTGAACTCCGTGGTCCAGCGCATCGTCGAGATAGACCGGGGCGCCTCGCGCAGTTTCGCGGGCAATTACTCCGCGTACTTGCGCGAAAAGGCGTTGATTCGAGAGCAGCACCAGAAAGCCTATGAGCGCCAGCAGGAACTCTTGCGCAAGGAACAAGCGTGGGTCGAGCGGTTCCGCTACAAGGCGTCAAAGGCGCGCCAAGTGCAGAGTCGTGTCCGCCGTATCGAGAAGATGGAAGTGATGGAAGCGCCGCCGCCGGAGGCGCAGGCCGCCGATTTCAGCTTGGGAGAGGTTGTTCGCAGCGGGGCCGTGGTTCTTGCCGCGGAGCATCTCACCATGGCCTACGGCCCCTTGAGGCTCTATGAAGACCTGTCTTTTGAAGTCTGTCGCGGCGAGCGGGTAGGCATCATCGGGCCAAACGGGTCGGGTAAGACCACGTTGCTTCGGCACGTGGCCGGACAAATCGAAAACGGCTCAGGCACGGTGAGACTCGGACACAAGGTTTCGGCCGGTTTCTTTGACCAGCATCACGAAGTGCTCAACCCGGAGGGCGATGTGTTGAGCGAAGTACTGGGAGTGCGTCCGGACCTGACTCCGACCCGTGCGCGATCGTTTCTGGGCAAGCTTCTGTTTGTGGGGGACGACGTTTTCAAGCCGGTCTCAGTGCTGAGCGGGGGTGAGCGCGCCCGAGTTGCCTTGGCGCGGCTCATGCTCAGCGACGTCAACCTGCTGTTGCTGGACGAGCCGACGAACCACCTGGACATCGCCTCGCGCGAGGTGCTTGAAGCAGCCTTGGCCGAGTTCGACGGCGCGATCATGCTCATTTCGCACGACCGCGTCCTCATTGACAGGCTCGTCGACAAGCTCATCGTCATTGAAGGCGGATGCGCCCAGGTGCATCTGGGCAATTACAGCGCGTTTCGTGAGAAGGAGCAGGCAGAACAGGCCGCCGCAAGCCAGCCCGCGCGCACGGAGGAAGTGCTGCGAATCCGGGAACAGTCACGGAGGGTCCGCGCATCCGATAAGGAGCGGGAGCGCGAAACCCGAAGACAACGGCGGCGGCTCGAACAGCTCGAGGCGGAGATCGAGTCCTTGGAGGAGATGGTGGGCGGCTACGACGAGAAATTCGCGGCGGCCGACCCAGCGGATTATGTGAAGGTGCAGTCGTTGAAGGAAGAATACGACGGGCTGCACGCGGACCTCCGGGCGATGTACGAAGAGTGGGAAAATCTCGTGGAATCGCTGGATGGCCTGTAACGCAGTCGTGGGGAAGAGGTATCTTAAGTGCAACAAGATACTGGATTTACCCTGGACTTGACCGGGCCGGTGGGTATATAATAGTTGACAAACGGGCCGATACGTGATATGACAAGCGCGGAGCCGCGAGGCTGGACTGGAGATTTTGTGTAGTCTGTCGGGCGGTTCTGACAGGTATTCAGGAAGGAGAGGAGTAGCTGCGGATGAAGCACATCAAGCCGGTCTCCTGTAAGCCGGATGTGGCGCAGGCGAACCCGAATTTTGAAGCCAAGATGACTTTCAAGGTCAACCTCACGGACCAGGCCATTGAATTCGTCTTTCAGAAGACCTCGTAGACCGCACAAGGAGCGCAGCATGAAACGCGAATGGCATTGCAGGCCGGTTACCCGCATCCGCGGCGTGGCGCAGGCGTCCAACTACATCGTCAAGCTCGAATCCACCACACAGATCATTGACCGGTTGCTTCTCGTGCCGCGTCAGGCTCCCTGGAAATCGACCGGGCCTTCTGGGGAAGGGGGCACGGACACGATCACGGACACCGGCGTGGATACGACGGTCGAAATCTGAGCGCAAGCGCGGCGTACTATCGAGCGTTTTACAGGCTCGCACGGCGTAGTGCCGTGCGGGCTTGTTGTTTGTGGCAGTCAGATGCGGCTGCGGCCAATCATCGAAATGGCGATGCGGACTTCGTCGCAGTCGCGGAAGCGGTTCTTCTGCTGCTTGTCCAGGAGTCTCATAATGATGTTGCCCAGTTCTTGGGGGCAGCGCGGGTTCGCCTCGTGGGGATGCAGGGGCGCAATACGGAGATGGCACTGATAGAGTTGCTGGAGGTTGTCCACCGGGTAGGGAAGTTTTTCGGTGAACATCATATACATCGTGATGCCAAGCGCGTATTGATCGCTTTGCGGGGAGATCCGCTCCTTGCGCAGGAATTCCGGCGCGACGAACATCGGGGTGACCTGCTCGGCGATGCCCCGGTCCAGAAACTCGAGCAGGATGCTTGTGCCATACAGGGAGTAATCCGCGACCTTCGCCACGCCTTTGCGGCTGAACAGGACGTTTGCCGGCTTGAAATCGTGGTGGATGCATCCGTTGTCGTGCAGATACTGGAGCCCGTTGCACATCTGGGCGACGACTATCAGCCGCTCTTGAAGGTTGAAGGGGCGATTGGCCAGGTACCATTTCAGGTTTGGGCCGTCCACATATTCCATAATCATGCAGCGGCCTTCCGGCCCGTCAATGAAATCGAAAATCCGCACGACGTTCTCCTGCGAAAACGTCTTGAACTTCTTGACGCCGCGGACCAGGTCGCGCAGGTGCAGCCGGTTGCGGAAAAAGTTCTCATGGAACAGCTTGACCGCGACCACCTCGCCCTTTTGTGTGTCAATGCCCCTATAAACGCGGCCTGTGCCGCCCTGCCCCAGAATGCGGTCCAGCTTGTAATGATAGAGTTTCGGCCGGTCCGGTGTATAGATGTCTTCAGGCATCGGCGTTGCTCCCAATCACGTCAGGCGCAGTGCAATCTCCGGCGCATCGCCCCAGAGTCCTTCCAGGTCATAAAACTCCCGCGCCTCCTCCCGGAATACATGCACTATGATGTCCCCATAGTCCAGCAGCAGCCAGTCGCTGCGATGATTTCCTTCGATATGCAAGGGGGACACGCCGATCTTTTTCATGCCCTCCAGAATGGAGTTGCAGACGGCCTTCATCTGCGGCTCGCTGGTAGCCGTGCAAAGCACGAAGCAATCCGTGATGAGCGTCAGTCCTTCAAGATTGAAAGCCCGGATATCCTTGGCCTTCTTTTCAGCCGCCAGCGTCGCGATCCGCAAGGCATTCGCGACGACGGGCGGTTCCGTGCCTGCGCGCTTCTTTTTCAGCAATGCTTTTGTCCTCGTTCCTCAGGATTTGCCTAATTCCGAACGCAAGAGGTCGTTTACGAGTTGCGGGTTCGCTTTGCCCTGCGTCGCCCGCATCACCTGACCCACGAAAAAGCCGAACACCTTCTCTTTACCGCTTCTGAATTGTTCCGCCTGCCCCGGGTTCTTCTCAATGACGTCCCGGATGATGGCCATGATCGCATCCGTGTCGGAAATCTGTTGCAGGCCCTGTTCCGCCACAATCTCGCTGGCCGCCTTGCCGGTGCCAAACATCTCCTCGAGCACGTCCTTGGCCATCTTACCGCTGATCGTGCCTTTTTCCACGAGCGCGATCATGTCAGCGAGGGCTTGCGGCTGGATGCGGCACGCCTGGATATCCATTTCCGTGCGTGTCAGCAGTGCCTGCAAATCGCCCATGACCCAGTTCGCGGCCTTTTTCCCCGGCGCGCCGCAGCGGACGACTGCCTCGAAGTAGTCGGCCATGGCCCGTGTCGCGGTCAGAACGCCTGCATCGTAAGGGGAGAGCGAAAACGACTCCGTGAAGCGCTTCTTGCGGGCCACGGGCAGTTCCGGAAGGCTCGCGCGGATACGTTCCTCCCAGGCCTTGTCGACGACGATCGGAACAAGGTCCGGCTCCGGGAAGTAGCGGTAGTCGTGCGCCGACTCCTTCTGCCGTTGCGAAAAGGTAACGCCCCGGTCGGCATCCCAGCCGCGCGTTTCCTGGACGACGCGCCCGCCATCTTCCAGCACGCGAATCTGCCGGGCAATCTCAAAGTCGACTGCCTTGGCTACGCCGTGCAACGACGCGACATTCTTGACCTCGGTCTTGACGCCAAAGGACACCGCACCCCTGGGCCGCACGCTGATATTTGCCTCGGCGCGCAGCGAGCCTTCTTCCATGTTGCAGTCGCTGACGCCCAGGTACTCGAGCAGTTGCTTCAAGGTAGTCAGATAGGCGTAGACCTCGTCCGCGCTGCGCAAGTCCGGCTCGGAAACGATTTCAAGCAGCGGCACGCCGGAGCGGTTGAAGTCCACGCCGCTCTGGCCCCCGCCGATGGTGTGCGTGTTGCGGGCCGTGTCCTCTTCCATGTGCGCGCGTGTGACGCCGATGCGGCGCGCTTGCCCGTCCAGTTCAATATCGAGATAACCGTTCTGGCACAAAGGGAGGTCGAACTGGCTGATCTGGTAGTTTTTCGCGAGGTCGGGATAGAAGTAGTTCTTGCGGTCCATCTTGGACCAGCGCGAGACGC
This sequence comes from Candidatus Hydrogenedentota bacterium, assembly GCA_018005585.1. Classification (NCBI taxonomy): domain Bacteria; kingdom Pseudomonadati; phylum Candidatus Hydrogenedentota; species Candidatus Hydrogenedentota bacterium. The sequence continues at coordinate 10,348 of JAGMZX010000177.1, forward strand.
GACAGTTCAAGGCCAGGCCAACGGCGACGGTCTTGTTTACCATCTCCCGGTTAAGCGTGGGGAGTACGCCGGGCATGCCCAGGCAGATGGGGCACACGTTGGTGTTTGGGGGCGCATCGAAGCGGGTGCTGCACGTGCAAAACACCTTGGAATTGGTGTTTATCTCGACGTGTACCTCCATGCCGATGACCGCTTCGTAATCCATGGCCCTAACCTCAGCCCAGGGGCGGCTTGCCGATGGCCGGCGCGCCGGTCTGCTCGAATGCATATGCCACACGCAAGAGCGTTTCTTCGTCGAACGCCTTGGCGAAAAACTGCAGTCCCACCGGCAGTCCGGCGGCCGTGAGCCCGCAGGGCATGGACAGGCCGGGCAGCGCGGCGAGATTGCAGGAAATGGTGTAGATGTCGCTCAGGTACATCGTGAGCGGGTCCGCCGTTTTTTCGCCGAAGCGGAAAGCGGGCGTCGGCGACGTGGGGCCCGCGATAATGTCCACCTGCTCGAAGGCGCGGTCGAAATCGCGCTTGATCAGCGTCCGCACTTTCTGCGCTTTGAGGTAGTAAGCGTCATAGTAGCCGCTCGAGAGCACGTAGGTGCCGAGCAAAATGCGCCGCTGCACTTCGGGTCCGAAACCGGCGGTCCTGCTCATGACGTACATGTCGCGCATGGAAGTTGCCCCGGGATGCCGGAATCCATAGCGCACGCCATCGAACCGGGCCAGGTTTGCGCTCGCCTCAGCCGTGCAAATGATGTAGTACGTGGCGACGGCATACTCGGAATGGGGCAGCGACACGTCCTTTATTTGAGCACCCTGTTCGCGCAACGCCGCGACCGCCTTCTCGACATGCGCGCGCACCTCGCCTGAGAGCGCGTCCGTGAAGAACTCGCGGGGCAGACCGATTCGGAGGCCGCGCACATCGCCTGTAAGCGCGCGCGTGAAATCCGGGACCGGAATATCCGCGGAGGTGCTGTCTTTGGGGTCGTGGCCGCACATGACGCGCAAGGCCAGGGCGCAGTCGCGGACGCCCTTGGTCAGGGAGCCGACCTGGTCGAGCGACGACGCAAACGCGACGAGTCCGAAACGGGAGATGCGCCCGTAGGTGGGCTTCATGCCCACGCAGCCGCACAGGGCCGCCGGCTGCCGTATCGAGCCGCCCGTATCGCTG
>JAGMZX010000178.1 GCA_018005585.1 Candidatus Hydrogenedentota bacterium
GACAAGGTGTATTGACGGGATTCGGAGGAAGGTCTATCATGGCGTTTGGTTCGCGAGGAGGCAGGCTCGGCCCGGGCATTCCCCTGTCCAGGAGATGAGGCGAGGCGGCAGGATAGGGTTCAATAGGGCTGCGGGCTCGTGATCCAAGGCAGTAGCATTCGTTTCCTGATTTCCACTTGCAGTTCAGCGTGAAGACCACAGCCCGGTATCGTCAAGGAACCGCGCGAGTTGGCGAAATACGCATCGGAGAAGAGACTCAGGCGTCGGGCACAAGCTCGCGGCGCCGCGTTCCGCGCGTTGCCGGGGTTTTTCGTCGCTTGTTTGTTCCTGGGGGTGGTGGTTTTGGGGCCGGGGCAGGCGGCCGCGCAGGGGGGCGGGCTCTGGTTCGAGGCGCAATTCGGCAAACCGGACGAAGTGGTTGTGCGCGGGCAGGGCGGCCCGGTGCGCCTTCTCTCGGACAGGGCGGGCGTGCGAGCGCTCAAAGGCGCCCACCATTATTTGGGGCCGGGGGGCGAGCCCGTTGAGTTGACTGAGGTGGCCGATGAGGTGGTGGTGGGCTATGCGGGCGGAGCGCCATCGTCGCAGGCGGTTTCGGCGGTCCCTTCCAGGGCGGCATTCGCGCTGGGGCAAGGCCGCGCGCGGCTCGAACTCGACGGGACCGCGGCGGAAGCCTGCGCGCAATTGGCGGCGCGGCCCGAGGTGCGCTTCGCGTATCCCGTTCTTTACGACTTGTCGATTCCGGGGCGCGTCATGCCGACGGACGAACTCGTCGTATGTACAATGCCCGGGGCGGACATCCAGGGGGTGGCCGCGCGTCACGGGGTTGCGGTGCTGTATCCCCTGTGGGCGGCGGAGAACCAATGGATTGTCGCGCTGACGGAGCCCAAGGTGCAGTCGCCCCTGGACGTGGCGAACGCGATCAGCGCGGACCCGGAAGTCCTCTGGGCGGAACCGGATTTCATCGTCGAGGGCCGCAAGGCTGTCAACGATCCGCTATTCGGCAACGAATGGCATCTGGAAAGCACGGGGCAGAACATCAGCGGGAAAATGCCGCTGAACGACAACGACGTGGATGCCGAGTCCGCCTGGGCGCAACTGAGCGCGCCCTATCCGACTGTGGTCGCGATTGTCGATGACGGCGTCCAAACGAATCATCCCGACCTGCAGAACAATATTTTCGTGAATACCGCCGAATCGGGCGGGTCGCCCGGAATCGACGATGATGGCAACGGCTATGTTGATGACATCAACGGCTGGAACTTCGTCGGCGGCAACAACAACCCGAATCCGGCGGATGCGGAAGACAGCCACGGCACGGCCGTGGCCGGCGTGGCGGTCGCGGTGGGCAACAACGGCACGGGCGTGGCGGGTGCGGCGTACGCGGCGAAAATACTGCCGGTGAAGATGGCTTCGGGTTCTTCTTACGCGACGGACAGCCAACTCGCGTCGGCGTTCCGTTACGCGGGTTCGTTCGCGCACGTGATCAATTTCAGTTGGAGCTGGGGCAGCAGCACTACCGTCCGGTCCGGCATTCGCGACGCGCGCGAAGCCGGCGCGCTGCTCTTCGCGGCCGCCGGGAACGGCTACGGCTGGGGCGCTTACCAATTGAGCGGCTTTCCCACGGGTTCGTTCACGCACCGGTGGCAGTACCAGAAGAACGCCAACACCAGTTCCGGCCAGGATACCGCCTGGCTGGACCTGGTGCAGTTTCCCGACGGCGTTTTGGAAAACTTCGACGGCGTGACCGCGCCCGCATTGCCCGGTGGCTGGACCACAGGCGGCAACGCGAACTGGACAACAGTCGCCTCGCCCGCCGACCTGTCCCCGACGCGCCCCAACGTGGCCAAGGCGGGCACGATCACGCACAGCCAGAGCACGTACCTCCAGGTGGCGCACAATAACGCCACAGCAGGGAACTTGCTTTTCGTGATTCGGCCATCGAGCCAATCGGGGTTTGACGGTGTCCAGTACTTTGCGGACGGGAATCCGTACTTCGATTTGATCTCCGGTGTGCCGCCTTCGTCTGTTGCGTACCCGGCTTATTACGACGAGGTCGTTTGCGTCGGCGCACTCAATTCGGACGCCTTCCGTTCCTATTACAGCCAGGTCGGCGCGCCGCTTGATTTCGTCGCGCCGAGCGGCGGCACGTTCATGCAGTTGGGCATTGAGACCACCGACCGGACCGGCACGGACGGTTACAACACGAACTCCGGCACAGCGGGGGACTATTGCAGGGCCGGCGACGACACCGGTTTCTCGGGCACGTCCTCGGCGACGCCCCTCGCGTCGGGCGTGGCGGCGCTCGTACGCGCGGCCAACACCGGGTTGTCGCCCACGCAGGTGCGCAATATCCTGCGCGAAACAGGCAATAAGGTCGATTCGGCGGTCAATCCTTACGCGGGCCGGCAGACCGGGCGCAACGACAATCTCGGTTATGGCCGCGTGAATGCCCATGACGCGGTGATTGCGGCGCAATCCACGCCCACGCCCGCAACCCTCGCGTCTTCGGTCAAGATTGTGGAACTCGCGGACGACCCGGCGGGCCTGGAATTCATCGAAATCTACAATTTCTCGACGACTACGGCCTGCGCGCTCAACAATCTCGCGCTGACGGATAACGAAACGACGAACGACGTGGCCGAAGGCGCGTGCCGGTTTCCCGAAGGCTACTCGATCCCGCCGCGCGGCCTCGTTGTGGTCGTGGTGGGCACGGGCGCGACGCAGGCGTTCGTGGACGAGGTCACGGCCAACGCGACCGGCCCCTATGGCCCGGCGGGCGGCGCGCAGATGTTCGAGACGGTCAATTCCGGACTCTCCTTCGGCGGAACGGCCATTCCCAACATGGAAATCCCCGGCGGCGTGGACCCGGACCTGACCGATTCCGACAACGCGATGCTCGTGATCACCGATGGATATGAGATCACGTTTCTGAACGAAGTTCTCGACGGGCTTGTCTACGGCGCGGCCACGCTAACGGCGAACTCGTCTTTCGGCGTCGCGCCCGGTATCTCGGAATCGGCGACCTACGCAAGCAATACGGGTCTTACGACGGGCTTTTCGTTGCAGCGGCGCTATCCGTACACCGACACCAACGATTCGCTCCCCGATTTCCGGCTCATGACGCTCACGCCCGGCATGCTCCCGCCGCCGAGCACCGTCGACGCGCATTCAAGCCCACAACCCGACCGCGACCTGCCGGGTTGGAACGACACGGAACCTGAAAAGATGAGCGTATTGACGTTCCGCGTGACCGATCATGGTTCGGACGGCCTCGCGACGCTCATCGACCGGGTTGCCATCGGCATTTCGGGCACCGCGGGCGACGCGGCGAATGACATCGCGTGGGCCGAACTGCGCGACGCGTCCGCGCGCGTCGCGCTGGCCGCGTCGATCTCGAACACGGAGATCGTTTTCGGCGCAGCGCCCAACGGCGACAGCGCCGCGCAATTGGACGCGGTTTCCGACAATGCGTTCGTCGAGTACACGGTCTACATCTACCTGAACACGGTCTTGCTCGGGCAGCACGACGAAACGTATGTGTTCGACGTGGATGAGACGCGCGTCGGCGCGGACGGCGGCAACAGTACGCCCATGGGGCCGGACTCCGGCGCGGTCGTGCCCGTGACGGGCACGCTGGTCATTGCCGCGCTGGGCATCACGGTCACGCCGGACACCTGGAACATCGGCCCAAAGCCGCTTAATTACGCCGGGGAATCGGGCTCCTTCGTGGTCCAGAACACAGGCAACGTGGCCGAGAATTTCTCGATCGAGGGCGAGAACGCGAGCGGCGGCTGGACGCTTCAATCCGCCGTGGGCCTGAACGCGTTCAAGGTCGAGGCGGACCGGGGCGACAACGGCAGTTATGAAACGGTCCTGTCCACCAGCGAACAGCCGTTCGCTACGAACGTAGCGGTTTCGGCAACCGAGACCCTGGGCTTGCGCTACAGCAGCCCGAGCAGCGACAGCCTCGGCGCGGGCATGGCGCAAGACTTCACGATAACGCTGAAAGCATCGGTGTACGCGCCATGAGAAATGCGGATGCTTGCGGGCGGGCAGCTTGCTGCCCGCAATGGAGTGGCCGGTGAAACGAGGAACTACAAGCAGTTGCTTGATAAGGAGGAAACAAACATGAGAAGGGCAAGTGTGATGATGGCGGCGGCCGCGTGCCTGCTGGGTGTTTGCGGCCAGGTCTGGGCCGCCGATACGGACACGATCACCGTGACCGTATCGCTCGAGGCGGTCATCTCAGTGTCCGTGTCGCCGAATACTTGGAATATCGGCGCGATCGCGCTGAGTGGCACGAACGGGCCGCAGTCGTTTACGGCGACGGTCGGCAACAGCGCGACCAAGCTCGAGATCATGGGCTCGAATGGCGCCGGTGGCTGGACCATAGGCGCGACGCCCGGCGCGGACCGCTTTGTGGTCGCGGTGACGTCGCCGGCGATCACGCTGACGACCGCATACCAGACGCTCGAAGCCAGCGTGGCCGCGTACGGCAGCAAGGGGTTTGACCTGACCTACTCCGCGCCGGTCAGCGACACGAAGGGCGGCGGCGTGGACCAGAGTTGCGTGGTTACCTTGAAAGCCAGTGCGCCGTAACGCGCGCCGGAACGGTGTCTCAAAATGCCGGTTGGAGTGCTCGTGATATGACACGGAGCAGTCGGACAGCCGCGTGGTGCGTGTGCCTCTTGCTTGCGCCGCTCTCGACCGAGGCGGCGAGCCTGAAGGTCGCGCCCGCACGCTTCATCGTGCACAATGTCACGCCGGGCGCCTTGTATGACATCTGCGCCGAGACGGGCCTGCGCTTGACGATTTACAACGACGATGACGCGGCGCGGACGTGGGTGCTGTCCGTGCATCGCCCTTCGGACCGTGGCTCGTGGGAAATGGGCTACGCGGAGATCCCCGATCCGTCGTGGTGCTGGTTCGACCAGGCCGAGGTCACCGTCGAGCCGCAGGGCAAAGAGTACGCCCACCTCTTCCTGCAAGTGCCCGATGAGGAACGTTACTATAATCAGCACTGGGTCGTGACGCTGGGCATCGACGGCAAACCCGGGCGGGGTGGCATCGCGCTGGCGGCGGACGTGCGCGCGCAAATCGAGACGAAGAGCAAGGCGGACGCCGCCGCGAAACCGGACGGGCCGTTGGGCGTCGCGCCGAGCATCGTTCGCTTCGAAAATGCCGTGCCGGGCGCGGCGGCGGCAGCGACGGTTATGCTCTACAACAACGGCTCCGTGTCCCGGACCTACGCTGTCTCTCGGCTGTTCGACGACGCCCAAATCGAGCAGAAGACGTACTTGACGCATGGATTCGAGAGGATACCGGCGGCGGACTGGCTGCGCTGCGAACAAACGGTGCAGATTGCACCAGGAGGGTCTGCCATTGTGCCGGTGTCGCTGAACCTGCCAGCGGACACAGCGCCGGCCGGCGGGAAGTGGGAAGAGTTGTTGCTGATCCAACCGCAGGAAGGCCGCGCCGGGTTTGTGCGCGTACAGATTGAGACGCGGGAGGAACCGAAGACCGCACCATGAGACGTGGACGGCACATAGCGTCGATGATCGCGCTGCTGTGCATGCTGCTGGCGGCAGGCGGGAACAGTCTGGCCGCCACAACCGCTACGATCAGTGTGTCCGTGTATCTCGACGACTCGCGCCCCGCCGTCGCCATGACGTCCGCTTCTCCCAACGCGACGAACGCGGCGCTCATCCCCGTGACGGTGCAATTCAGCGAGCCGGTGCTCGGTTTCGACGCGGGCGATGTCATCACGGCCAACGCGCTCCTGGTCGCCTTTGCCGGCGCGGGCGCGAACTACAGCTTCAATCTGATCCCGGAGGGCGAAGGCGCTGTGATCGCCGATATCCCGGTGGGCGCCGCGCACGACGCCGCGGGCAACCCGAGCACCGCTGCGGCCCAATTCGTCCGGTTCTATGACGCGACCCCGCCCGCCGGCGCGCTCGTCATCAACGGCGACGCGGTGCTCACGCGGACTGTCGCGGTCAGCCTCGACCTGAGCGCCGACGACGGGGCCGGTTCCGGCGTGGCGCATGTGTCGTGCCGCAACGCGGGCGGGGTCTGGTCCGCGTGGGGCGCATACTCGCCGTCTCGCGCATGGACCCTCGAAAGCGGACAGGGCTACAAGACCGTCGAGGCGCGGTACCGGGATGCCGCGGGCAACGTCTCAATCGTCACGATTGCCGACACGATTGCGTTGGATACGGAACCGCTTGCGGTGACCATCGCCGGGCCCAATCCCGCTTACGCGGGGGAACAAGATTCGCACACATTCGAGGCCAGCGTCTCCGGCCTGTTCGGCGAGCCCGCCTATCAATGGTATAAGGAAGACGGGGGCTCGAAGGCGCTCGTCCCAATCCCGGCCGCTACGGAACCGGTCTATCTCCTTGAGGCGCTGGAGCCCGGCGACGGCGGCAGCTACTGCTGCGAGGTCTCTGACGACACGGAAACGGCGCTTTCGCCGGCAACGGTCCTGATTGTTCAAACCGGCCTGCCGGTCCTGGGTTTCCTGGGGATTTGCGCCGCCGTGGCGTTCCTCGCAGGGGCGGGGATTTGCGCCCTGCGTGGCGCGGCGCGCCGCGGGGCATGAAGCTTGTCCCGCGAAAGCAAGGCTCATGCTCTGGTCCTGTGGCGTGGGCATCCTGCCCCTGTTCTGCTCATCCACGGGACGCCCGGGCCGCGCGTCAATGTGCGCGGCCGGGCAGGGGACGGCTTTCGACGGCCAGGCGTTTTTCGGTCCATCGCGCGAGCCGGACAAACGGCAGGCCGAGCAGCAGGTAGATGACCGCCACCAGAATGCCCGTGCCGAAATAGTCGTAGTAAGTCGTGGCCAGTTGGCCGTAGACCTTTGTCAGTTCGACCATGGTAATTACGGAAACGAGCGACGAATCCTTGAGCAGCGAGATGAAATCGTTGGTCACCGGCGGCAGCGCCACGCGGACCGCCTGGGGCGCAATCACGTGCCGGATCGCCTGCCACCGGGTCATCGCCAGCGCGAGCGCGGCCTCCATCTGCGTGCGCGGCACGGACATCAGGCCCGCGCGGTAGTTTTCGGCCTCGTAGGCGGCGTAGTTCAGTCCGAGCCCGACGACGCCGGCGATGAAGGGTGAGAACCGGATGCCGAGCGCGGGCAGGCCGTAGAAGATGAAGAAGAGCTGGATGAGCACGGGCGTGCCACGCACGATCTCGATGTACAACGTCGCGAGAATGCCCAGGGGCCGCGGCGCGTACACGCGCAGCACGGCGAGAAAGAACCCGAAGAAGATAGCGAGCAGCATGGCCAGAACCGAGATCTCCATCGTCGTGATCGCCGCGCGCCCGAAGATCGGGAGAAACCGGACATAACGAAGCAGGCGTTCCTTGAGCGGCGAATCCGGATTCTGTTTCGCCACCCACTCGTTATAGACCGCAGGCTCGGTTGTGCTCGGGCTGTAGTCGCCGAACTCGTCGGCTACGGCCTTGTTCCAGAGATTCCAGCGGTCGAGAATGGCGCGCAATTCGCCGTTCTCGCGCATTTCCATGAGCCCCGCGTTGATGTCTTCCAAGAGCGCGGCGTTCTTCCGGGCGATGGCGAACCCGTACACGATGCGGCCGATTTCGGGGCCGACGAACTTCAGGTCGGGGCGCGGCCCGCCGTAGTACAGCGCGACCGGCCCGTCGAACAGCGTCGCGTCGATTCGCCCGATGGCCAGGTCGTCGTATCCGTTCACCTCCGTAGCGTACGCGCGGATATCGACGTCACCGAGGTCCTCGAGCATGTAGTACGCCAGGGATTCCTTCAGCGTGCCCACGGCGTGGCCCTTGCAGTCTTGCAGGGAGTTGATGATGAATGAATTTCGGGGCACCGCGAGCTGGAGATAGGTAATGTAGTAGGGCACGGTAAAGGCAACGGCCTCCTCGTGCTCCGGCGTGATTTCCTGTCCTTGGATGGCGATGTCGTACAGGTCGCGCTGCAGGCCGGGGATGAGCTTGTCCCAGTCGTTCTGCACGTGCTCGGCCGTCATGCCCATGCGCTTGGCCAGCGCCTCGATAATCTCGACCTCGAACCCGATCAGGTTGTCCGAATTGTCGGACTCTTTGAACACGTACGGCACTCCACCCTCGAGGTCGGCGCCGTAGCGCAGGACGCCCTCGGCCGAAACGGCCGAGACCGCTAGGATGAAAGCGGACGCCAGAAACAGGCGGCAAGGAACTCCGTTTGAGGGGTGGCTCAGCATGGCTCAGGACTCCATATGCTTGCGGAGGAAGCGGCGCGTGCGGTCGTCTTTCGGAGCAAGGAAGATCTCGTCTTCATCGGAGATTTCCACGATCTCTCCGTGTTCCATGAAGATGATGTAATCGGAGGCGTCGCGCGCGAAACGCATCTCGTGCGTGACGATGAGCTGCGTCATGCCTTCGCGGTCCAGTTCGCGCATTACCTCCAGCACCTCGTTGACCAGTTCCGGGTCCAGCGACGACGTCGGCTCGTCGTACAGCATTACCTTCGGCGCCATGGCCAGCGCGCGCGCGATGGCGGCCCGCTGCTGCTGCCCGCCGGACAACTGGCCCGGGTACCGGTCCTTGTAGGTGAGCAGGCCCACCTTGTCGAGCAGGCGCAGCGCGTTCGCCTCCGCCGCGTCGCGCGGCTCTTTCTTCACCACCATCGGCGCGAGCATGATGTTCTCGCGCACCGTCTTGTGCGGAAACAGGTTCAGCGACTGCAGCACCATGCCCACTTCCGCGCGCAGGGCGTGCGCGCGCGCGTAGAAGTTCTGGTCCGGCCGCGCGGATTTGCCGGCGCGCGCCAGCGTCACGCCCGCAATCGAAACCGTGCCGGAATCGAGGATTTCCAGGCAGTTCAGGCAGCGCAGGAGCGTGGATTTGCCGCAACCCGATGGCCCGATGATCGAGACCAGGTCCCCTTCTTCGATCGAGAAGCTGATGTCCCGCAGCACGGGCGCGCCGTCGTAGCTCTTGACGAGATTCCTGACGGAGATTAGCGGGGTTGCGGTACTCGCGGCGTCGATCATCGCATGCCCTCCCATGGTCGCGCGTGGAATCACAGAATGGGAAAATACCGCGTCCGCACGGCGCGGTCAAGAGGGTATTTCCCGGGCGTCCGGGCGCGGCGTTGCCGTCGCGGAATCATCGCCAGCTGGACCCGCACCGGCGCGGGGCAGACGGTTGCAGTATAAGCATGCAGGCTGATATATCATCAGCACGCAAGACGATGCGCCCGAACGGGCGGGGGAGACGGGCATGGCGGACGAGAAACCGGGGTGGGACAGGCGGTTGTTGGCGCGGGTGGGACGCGCGGCATGCTTCGCACTTATTTACAGTCTTCTCTGCTTCTGGTTCGGCTTTGCCACGCTATTCCTCAGTAAAGCATTCGAGCAACCGCATCCTCAATATTGCGGCCCACACACGTGGTTCTCCTTGGCGGTTCAGGGATGTCTGTTCCACGGCAGCTTCTGCGGTCTGGTCATGGGCTTTGCCGTATTTGGAACGGCGCTGTGTTTTAGCTCGGACCTGCCCGACGACTGCCTTTACCGCCCCTATCGGGGCGGGATAGCCCGGTGCCTGCGTAGAAGGCGTTCTCAGTGGGTGCTGATCCTCGCGGCAATCTTTCTCGGATTCTATTGGTATGTCACGTCGGAGCACTACGCCATCCTGGAATTGCGGATGCACGGCTTGATTTGGCCGCCCCACCGAATCACGTTGACCGTGAATGTGGCCTACGGCGCGTTGTGGCTCGCGGATGTCATCAGCAGACCATCGAAAAAAGCCCTTGCTCCCTGCGTTGCGTTCCTGTTGTTCTTGCTGCTCGTGGTGTTGCCGTTCATAGGGACGGGATTCGTGGTGGAATGAGGCCGGGGCCAACGCCTGAAGCAACCGCTCCGCAAAGTCATTTTTGCGTCGCAACTGCCTTGGCCAGTTCCGTGGCCTTTTCCTGGAGCAGCGGGCCGAGGCTGTCGCCGTAGAAGGAGGCGGTCACTTCGTAGCCGCTCTGGTTGTACTCGTCGGGCGTGAGGATGTAGCCGATGCCGTCGTTGGTCAGCGAGGTGACGCAGGGGTACGCGATTCCCGCATTGCGCATTTCATCCTTGACCGCCGAGCCAATCAGGCAAATGGGTTCGCCTGGGAACGTGATCATCTGGAAGTCATTCACGCGCAGCGCGCCAAGGGGCGCTTTCTCCGGAAACATGATCGTGAGCAGCAGGTCGAGCTCTTCCTGCGTGACGTGGTACTCGTCGCCCGCGATCTTGATGAAATCTGGCGCGCCTTTCCGCTCGGGCAAAGCGACCCATTGTGTTTGCAGGGCGAACGTCTCGACCGGCGCGGACTTCAGGGTTTCGGCCAGCCGCGCCGCCGCGATGCCCACACGCAGCCCGTAGTTCTGTGCGTGTTCGTAGTGGCTGCCGCCGTGGCGGCCACTCGGCGCCTGGTCGCCCTCCGCGCCGTTCGTGTACAGGCACGTGACCCCGTCCATCATCGCCTCGACGGTGCGCTGCATCTGGCCGGCCCATTCGCCGGAGACGAGCATGTCCGTCTCATCGACAAACGTGCCGTGCGCGGTAAAATTCACCAGAACGGCGTATGGCGAGCCGTCGGCCTTGTCCAACCGCAGGACCGTCAGCCCCGGGTCGACGCAATCGTCCCCGCGGCGGTTACGGTTCCTGTTGGGCAGGTCGACGGTCCCGGCGGCGGCGGTTACGGGCTGCAAGGCCCCATCGGCCTCGCGCAGGGCCTTCGCGAGCCGGTCCGTGACAAACCCGAGCATCTCTTCCGAGAAGATGCCGATGTGCGGGTTGTTCGCGATGTTGCGGCGGTCCAGCGCAAAGCCTTCGAGGCCCGTGTGACTGTGGCTTGCGGCGATAAGCGCGCGGTCAGAAGTCAAACCGCCGACGGAGGCCTTGGCGACGGCCTCCTCCACGACGCAGATGGGCACGCTGCACGTGTCCACGGTCACCACGGCCGATTTCTGACCGTTGAATTCGAAAACGAGGGCTTTCCCGTACAGGGTATCGAGGACGCCCTTCGCGGGCTCCCCATTCCGCGCGCCATAGCCGCCCAACTGCGTGGGGATGCCTTCTTCGAGCGGGGTAATGCTTACCGCGGCGACGCCAGCGCGCAACTGGGCTTGCGCGGGCAAGGCGGCCAGCATGGCCAGGACCATCATGCGCCACATGCCAGGAACCCTCCGGAAGTTGCC
>JAGMZX010000179.1:0-3962 GCA_018005585.1 Candidatus Hydrogenedentota bacterium
AGCACCGGCGCGGGACGGGACATCTGCGCAGGCTACTGCACGGCGTCGCCGGCGAAGAAGTACTACCAAGCCCCATACTGGGAGGTGACGAACCCGACGACATGGGCCTATCGCAACGCGGACTGGGAAGGATATGCGGCGGGGGGTCCGAAGGGGTTGGAATCCCAGGGGCTTTCTGCTTAGAATGCCCTGTCATGTGGCCCCGGAACGACAACGAAGAGGATTTGCCGCCATGCCTATGCCGATTTCATTCCGGGAAACGGAGATCGATGGGATCCTCGAGGTGACGGCGACCGTCCACGCGGACAACCGCGGCTTTTTTTCGGAAATCTATAATCAAGACGTCTGGCAGGAAGCGGGATTCCGCGAGACGTTCGTCCAGGACAATCTGAGCCTTTCCGGAAAGGGCGTTTTGCGCGGGATGCACTACCAGATTGAGCCGGACGGCATGGGCAAGCTCGTGCGCACGCTGAATGGCTCGGTCTACGACGTGGCGGTGGACCTCCGGCGCGGCTCGCCCACTTTTGGCAAATGGCTCGGGCGCGAGTTGAGCGCCGCAAATGGGCTTGCGCTGTGGATACCGTCCGGTTTCGCGCACGGGTTCGTGTCCCTCGAGGACAACAGCCTCGTCTATTACAAATGCACGCAGACGCACCGGCCGGAGGCGGAGCGCACGCTCGCCTTCAATGATCCGGAGGTTGGCATACTCTGGCCGATTGCTCCGACCGTGGTCTCGCGGAAGGACCGTGAGGCGCCCGTGTTGCGCGACGCGGAATTCAATTTCCCGTACCGGCCCGGCAGGTAGTCTGGAGCGCCGGGCGCATGAAGGGTCAGCGGAACATACTCCTCACCGGCGGCAGCGGGGTGCTGGGCGGGGCTTTGCGCCGGCTCCTGCCGGAGCTAGACGCGCCCGGGGAAACCGAATTCGATGTTACGCAGCCCGGCCAGATGGAGGACTACCTCAAGGGCCGCTCCCTCTCGTGCATTATCCATGCCGCTGCTTTTGTCTCTCCGCCTTTGGTCGATAGGGAGCCCCTGCGCGCCGTCGAGGTCAACATCATTGGCACGGCGAACGTGGTGCGTCTCTGCATGCAGCGTGGTCTGCGGCTGGTCTACATCTCTACGGACTACGTCTTTCGCGGCGATCGCGGCAACTACACTGAGGAAGACGCAGTCTATCCGGTAAACAAGTACGCATGGTCCAAGCTGGGCGGCGAATGCGCTGTCCGTTTGTGCGACAATGCCCTGATCATCCGCACGACCTTCGGGCCGGATGTCTTTCCGTACCCGAAAGCGTTCGTTGACCAATGGACGAGCCGCGAGCCGGTGTCGCGCATTGCCGCGCGGATGGTCCCGGCGATCCTGTCGGACGTGACCGGCGTCCTCCACATCGGCGGCCCGCGCAAATCGGTCCACGAATACGCGGTCAGCCTTGACGGTGCGCGTCCGATCGCGCCGTTGCGGCGGTGCGAAGTGGATTTCGATGTGCCGGAGGACACGTCGCTGGACACGGCGCGTTATGACGCCCTGTTTTCGAAAGGAATAATGCCGTGAAAATATTGGTTGCGGGCGGCGCCGGTTACATCGGTTCCGTGCTCACGCCGTTGCTTCTCGAACACGGGTACGAAGTGGAGGTGGTCGACCTGCTCTGGTTCGGCAACCATCTTCCGGACGGCGTGCGGGTCGAGCGGCGTGACCTGTTCGATTTGACGCACGAGGATCTCCGTGGATACGAGCAGGTCATCTTTCTCGCCGGGTTGTCGAACGACCCGATGGCGGAATTCGACCCCGCGATGAACTTCATCCAGAATGGGGCGCTGCCGACCTATCTCGCGTTCCAGGCGAAGCGCGCGGGCGTGCGCCGGTTCCTCTACGCCTCCTCGTGTTCCGTCTACGGCTACACGGTCAACCAGTTGTATGACGAAGACGCGCCGGTCACGTGCGGGTATCCTTACGGTGTTTCAAAACTCGCGGGCGAACGCGGCGTGCTCCAGCTTCAGGACGACGCCTTCTCGACGATTGCGCTCCGGCAAGGCACGGTCAACGGCTACAGCCCGCGCATGCGCTTCGATCTTATCGTCAACACAATGTTCAAGTGCGCGCTGCAGGACGGCGTGGTCGTCGTCAACAACCCCTCGATCTGGCGGCCCCTGATCGACGTACGGGACACGGCGGGCGCGTTTTTGCGCGCGGTGCAAGCCGATTACGCCATCAGTGGCGTGTTCAACGTCGCGTACGACAATTTCACCGTCGGCCTGGTCGCCGACCTGGTCAAGGATGAGGTCGAATCCCTTACCGGTATGAAGGCCCGGGTGGAAATCCGTAACGTTCAGGACTACCGGAATTACAAGGTCAGTTGCGAACGCGCCAAGACCTGCCTTGGGTTCCGCCCCAAGCACGCCGTCACCGACACCGTGCGCGAGATGTTCCGGCACCGCGAGGCTTATGGTGATTTCGCCGAAGACGCTTTTTACAACATCCGCGTGTTCAAGAAGCTGGCGGCCCGGCCCAAGCAGAAGTGAACGCAGACGGAATCCGTTCCGGACCGGCTTGTCCGGAGCGCTTGAAACTTTCCGGTGGCCGGTGTAAGGTGTCTGATGTAGTAGCGTGCAGGCCACAGAGGAGGCGGGGGACTATGCACAGGCGCGGGTTTACGCTGATTGAGCTGCTGGTGGTGATCGCGATCATTGGCATTCTTGCCGCGATACTGCTGCCGGCGCTGGCCCGAGCGCGCGAGTCGGCTCGGCGCGCGAGTTGCGCAAACAACCTCAAAGAACTTGGGCTGGTGTTCAAGATGTACGCGGGCGAGAACGACGGCGCGTTTCCTTCCTTGAAGAATCACGACAGCAAGGGCGTGACGGACGGGCAAGGCATGCCCCTGGGCTGCCGCGACTGGAAATGGAACATAACCGATTTCGTCTTCGACCCGGAACAGACGTATCCGGAGTATCTGTGTGATTTCGAGGTGTTGCTGTGCCCGTCCGACCCGGACGCCCGGCGTATACTCGAAGACGCCTGCTATTACACGCCCGCCAGCCTGCCTGTCGAGCAGCGCCCGCTGGACCTGTGCGGGCTGACGTCCTTCTCGTATTTCTATCTCGGTTGGGCGTTGCGGCCCGAGGATTACCTGTTGACGGGCGGCGGCGGCGAGAACGTGCCTGAGCCGAAGCTGGGCATCGACATCTCGCTCGGTCTTTCGGCGCGGCTCCAGGAGTTGTTGTTCGACGACGCGGCGAAGGCGGGCGGCGCGTTTCACAAAGACTTCGAATTCGTGCACGAAAGCCGGGGCGATGTCGTGGTGCCGCGCTTGCGCGAAGGCATCGAGCGATTCCTCATCACCGATATCAACAACCCCGCCGCGAGCGCCGTGGCGCAGTCGCAGGTGGTGGTCATGTTCGACGCGATTGGGCCGCCGACAACGCAGGGAGGCCGGTACTTCTCCTTCAACCACATCCCCGGCGGCGGCAATGTTCTGTTCATGGACGGTCATGTGGACTTCCTTACGTACCCGAGCCGTCATCCGATGTGCCGGACCTGGGCGGGCGTCATGGCTCTTATCGACGCACTTGTCGGGACTCTGCTGCCGTAACACGGGGGGACAATCGGCGCTCGAAGGAGGGAAAGCCATGGAGCGCGTGCTGTATGCCGAATTGACGCCGCACGAGTTCCAACGCCGGGTCCAGGCGGCCCCCATAGCATATTTGCCGCTCGGAACGCTCGAGTGGCATGGGCCGCACTTGCCGCTTGGGTCTGATGGCATCCAGTCTCAGGGGTTTTTCGAGGCGCTCGCGCGCCGCGCAGGCGGGGTCGTCCTGCCTATGCTCTTTGTTGGGCCCGATTTCGCGCTCGAGCGGCAGGGGGGCGCGTATTACGGCATGGACGTCTACGGGTTCCCCGATAATGCGCCCGAACAGCTCCCGGGAAGCGCATATTGGGTCGATGAAGACCTGTTCGCCGGATTA
>JAGMZX010000179.1:4062-10999 GCA_018005585.1 Candidatus Hydrogenedentota bacterium
GTGGCCGTCCGCGGGACGGCGCGTGCCGATGAAGCGGAACAGGCCATCGCGGATACACCGCGAACTTCGATAGACGCCGCGGTCCTGGCCGGATGCCTGGCGGAACGCACACCCGCGGCGCGGCAGGCGCTCCTGGAATCGCTGCGGGAACGGCTGCGACCGGGCGGGCGGCTCCATGTACTCGAGCCGAACAGCGCCTTTGGCGGCGAGACGCCCGGCGAGGGGCGCGCGCTTTCTCATCATGACCTGATGCGTCTCCTATCGGACACAGGCTTTGCGGCATCCGGCCTGGTTCCGCGCCGGTTCCCCGGTCGCACGGACGCGCTCATTCGCGGCGATTGGGCGCTGTGGTCCTGGCTCGGGGCCTGGTGCGGCGCGTGGATGGCCGCGGAGGCCGCTCCCGCAAGCGGCGTCATGCAAGAGAATGCAGTCCTGGCGGCGCATGGCGATCGCACGCTCCGTCACGGCCGGATACTGCTCGCGATCCTGCTGTTTGCGCTGGCTTGCCGCCTGATCGCGATCGACGAGCCTCCGTTTGGCCTGCTGGCGTGGCGTCAGACGCAAACACTCATGGTGACGCGCAATTTTGCGCGTGAGAGCATGAATATCTTCCGGCCCGAGGTGGATTGGCGCACAACGGATGCGTTTGCGGAGCATGGTTACGTTGGCGGCACCGAGTTGCAGGTCATTCCCTGGCTGACCGCATGGCTCTGGCGGGTTTTCGGCGAGCAGTTCTGGGCGATGCGCGCATTTCCGATCCTGTTTTCCCTGCTGGGGTTTTTTTGGCTGCACCGGCTGGTTGCCCGGCTGCACGGAGAGCGTTGCGCGAGTCTTGCAACCTTCCTGCTCGCGCTTTCGCCCTTTTTCTGGTTCGCGGGCCGCGCGCACATGCCGGAACCGTTCGTCTTTGCCATGAGTTTTGCCGCGCTGCTGGCTTATGACAACTGGCTGCGCCATCGGACGCGGCGGGACTTCGCCTGGGCCGTGCTCGCTACTTCTCTGATGCTGCTTGGGAAACCGCTGTTCGCGGTGATGGCGTTGCCGATGGCGTTCCTGACCGTGCATCATCTGGGCTGGTCCTTCTGGCGCGTCCGGGCGCTGTATCTGTTCGCGGCGCTCGTGGCCGCGCCGTTTCTCGCCTATAACTGGTATTCCTTCCGCGTGCTGCTTCCCGAGACGGGCATCTCCTTTGCCCAGCCGGAACTGGTACGGCTCGGCAGAGCGTTCACACTGGAATATCATCAGGTAATCTGGTCGCGGGTGTTCTTCGAGGCAGTGGGACCGGCCACGGCGTTGACGGCGCTTGCCGGATTGCTGCTCTTGCCGCGCCGGGGTTCCGCCGGCTGGACCACTTATGCGTGGGCCGCGTCCGCGATTGTCTTCTTCTTTTTGTTTCCGGGCGGAAACTCCGCCAACGGCTACTATCAGCTGATAGCTGCGCCGCCGGCCTGCATCTTTGCGGCCCGGGCCGCGCGGGTACTGCTCTCGCGGCGGTGGGCGCGCGCCGCTGGCGTCTTGGTGCTGGCGGTCATCGTGGCGCAGTCGTTGCGCGGCGCAGCGGACTACTTCCGGTCCCAATACGGCGCGGAAGCCTTCGCGTGCGGCAAATGGATCGACGAGAATCTCCCGAAGGACGCGCGCGTGCTTACGCTGAGTTCGGACCCCAACACGCTGTACTACGCGGACCGGTCCGGGTGGATTTGCTGGCGCGAGCATTTTGGCAAGCCCATCAAGGCGGATAAGGAACTGGTTGAACGCACGAAGGCGCTCGGCGCCGAGGCAGTCGCCATTCCTGGCGAAGCGGTTTTTGACAATGCCGCGCGCGGACCGTCCCGGGCGCAGCTTGTGCTCGGAGATTACCTGAACGAGAGTTATTACGCGCACCGGACGCGGGCATTTTCAGTGTATCTGCTGGGGCGCGGCGCGGAGTTGGCGGTGCCGGAGCGGGGGATTACATTCGGCGTGCCGGAAGCGCGCAGACACCTGCGTGGCCTATGGGGGCCCGACCAGGCCACGCGCCGCCTCGAGACTTTTGTTGGCATCCCGGCCAACGGCGACCGCCGCCTGCGTTTCGACGCTCCGGCGGACGGGCGCCATGTGGTGCTGTATCTCGCCTATACTACGCCAAACGCGAAACTGGCCGCGCGGCTGGACGGCAATAACGCCGTGCAGGACCACTGCACGAGTGTCTGGAAACCGCAGCGCGTGGATTTGGGACCCGTGCCCGCGGGACCGGCGCGGCACACGGTCACGCTGAACGTTACGGGGAATGCTCGAGACTATGGGGCCCTGTTATACCGGCTCGTGCTGGAAACGCCTGCAACGCACTAAAGAATAGAGGTGAACACTATGACGACGCTCCTGGTTTGTCTGATTACCGCAATGTGCGGCCAATTGCCTGCCCCTGACGTGGAGACGATATCCCTCTGGCCGGACGGGCCGCCGGAACAGCCGGTGGCAGGAGAGGTTGTTGAAGCGCGGCTGTACCACTACATCCTTCCGGACGCGGGCGAGGGAAGAACGGCGATCATCGTTTGTCCGGGCGGCGGCTACGGCAACCTGGCAACGGACCACGAGGGCGAGCAGGTGGCGCGCTGGCTTATGCAAGCCGGGATTGTCCCCGTCGTGCTTCACTACCGGCACGCGCCGAACTATCGTCATCCCGCGCCGCTATCGGATGCGCTCCGTGCCGTGCGCACGGTCCGGGGCCGCGCCCTCGAATGGGGTATCGCCCCGGACCGTATCGGCATGATGGGATTCTCCGCGGGCGGGCATCTCGTTGCCACCGCAGGCACGCTTTTCGACGAGGGTGACACAGCGGCGGTCGACCCCGTCGCGCGTATCAGTTCCAGGCCCGATTTTCTCGTCCTCGTGTATCCCGTCATCACGCTGGATGACCCATTCGCGCATGCCGGGTCGCGGCGTAATCTTCTCGGGGAGAACCCGTCCCCGGAACTGCTGAAACGAATGTCGCCGGAGAAACAGGTCACCGCTTTGACACCGCCGGCGTTTCTCGTGCATTCGACGGAAGACACGGGTGTGCCCTCACAGAACAGCGTGCTCTTCTACCTCGCGTTGCGCGCGGCGGGCGCGCCTGCGGAGATGCACATCTACGCCAAGGGTCCTCACGGTTTCGGGTTGGCCTTGAAGGACCCGGTGCTCGGCACGTGGCCGAACCATCTCCTGGCCTGGCTGCGCGCGATGAGCCTGCTGGACGCGGAAGGCGCGGCGAGTCCGTGAATCCCGCGGCATAGGGCTGCGGTGCGGAGCGTCGGGCGCCGGCTCGAATAATACGTCGCTGGCGGGTGTTTCCTGTTGCAGAGGGCGCGATTAGGTGTTGCGCCTCTTGTGTAGACGTCTGCAAGGAAGACTCCATGTTGTCGCGTGGCATCCTGGTCGCGGCGGTGTTAGTGTTCCTGAACGGTCTGGGAAGCGGTTGCGGCGGTCCCGCGCTGGGCCAGGCGAAACCGGAGACGCCCCAGCCCGGCGGCGATACCTCGCGGGTGAGGGAGGATGTGAAAATGGAGAAAGCGACGTTTGGGGCCGGATGCTTCTGGGGGGTGGAAGCGGCGTTCCGGCGCATCGAGGGAGTAGTTGCGACCTCGGTGGGTTATATGGGCGGTACAGTCGAAAACCCGACTTACGAAGTGGTGTGCAGCCACAAAAGCGGCCACGCGGAGGTGGTCGAGATCGTTTACGATCCCGAGCGCGTGTCTTATGAAGACCTGCTCACGGTGTTTTGGAACTGCCACGACCCGACGCAGAAGGACCGGCAGGGACCCGACATCGGCGCCCAGTACCGGTCCGTGATCTTCTTCCACACGCCAGAACAGGAGGCCGCGGCGCTTGCCTCGCGGGACGCGCTGGAGAAGTCCGGCCGGTACTCCCGCGCGATTGCCACGGAAATCGAGCCTGCGGCGGCCTTCTGGCGCGCTGAGGAATATCACCAGCAATACCTGGAAAAGCGCGGCCTTGCCGAATGCCACTGAGCACGGCCGGGCCGGCCTCTTGAACGCAGCGATGCGCGAGTAGACTCTCGTGCTTGATGCCCGGTCGTCCATAGGGCCTCTCCACTGACGCCTCGACCCTCGCCCGGCTTTTCTCCATTGCGGGCGGTAGTGTACTCTCTCCGCGAGACGTAGTACCGGGAGGCCAAGCGATGGATTTCAGTATTTCTGAACGTATGCAGAAGGTAATCCGCGGTGTCCGGGCCTTTGTCGACGAAGAACTGATTCCGCTCGAACGCGAGTACCTGACCACGGGCTTCGGCGAGATTAAGGCGCTGTTGCGTGAGAAACGCGTCAAGGTCAAGCAACTGGGATTGTGGCTTCCGCAAATTGACCGCGAATACGGCGGCATGGGGCTGAGCACGCTCGAACACGGGCTTGTGAGCGCGGAACTGGGCCGTTCGCCGCTGGGACACTACACGTTCAACTGCCAAGCCCCCGATGCGGGCAACATGGAGATACTGATCAAGTACGGGACCGAGGAGCAGAAGGAGCGGTATCTCAAGCCGCTGCTTGCAGGCGATATCCGGAGCTGTTTCTCGATGACCGAGCCCGATTACCCGGGGTCGAATCCCGTCTGGATGGGCACCACGGCGATTCGCGACGGTGATTCGTGGGTGGTCAACGGGACCAAATGGTTCAGCACGGGCGCGGACGGTTCTTCTTTCGCGATCGTGATGGCGATTACGAACCCGGATGCGCCGCGCCATTTCCGGGCGAGCCAGATTCTCGTGCCTATCGACACGCCCGGCGTCACCATCGAGGAAAACACGCCCTCGATGGGCACGCGCGGCGAAGACTGGGCGAGCCATTCACGCATCCGCTATGAGGACGTGCGCGTGCCGCTCGATAATCTGCTCGGTCCCGAAGGCGCGGGGTTCCTCATCGCGCAGGACCGGCTCGGGCCGGGGCGCATTCACCATTGCATGCGCTGGATTGGCATCTGCGAGCGGAGTTTCGAACTGATGTGCCGTTACGCGCTCAAACGGCACGTCACCCCGGACCACACGCTCGCCGACCAGCAGATCGTCCGCGCATGGATAGCGGAAAGCCGCGCCGAGATCAACGCGGCCCGTCTGGCGGTGCTGCACGCCGCCGCGTGCATCGACCAGCATGGCGCGAAGGAAGCGCGCGTCGAGATATCGCTCATCAAGTTCCACACCGCGGGCGTCCTGATGCGCGTCATCGACCGCGCGATACAGGTGCATGGCGGCCTCGGCACGACGGATTACACGCCGCTGGCGCTGTTTTTCCGCAACGAGCGGGCCGGGCGCATCTACGATGGCCCCGATGAGGTGCACAAACTGCACGCGGCCAAGCATATCCTTGCGCAGTTCGCTGAGGCGGATGTGTGAACGCCGTCCACCGCATAATCGGTGAGGCGTGCGCGGGAGCACGGGAATGAGACGGTTGATCCAGGTGGGTCCGGGAGGCGTGGGCCGTGTCTGGACGGACGCCGTGGCCGCGTCGTCCGCCTGGGAAATCGTTGCCTGCGTGGACACGAACGAGGCCAATCCGAGGGCCGCCGCGGCGCGGCCCGCCATGCCGCGCGCGTGTTGTTTTACGAGGCTCACGAAGGCGCTGGGCGCTGTTGAGGCGGATGCGCTGCTGCTCGACGTAACGCCGCGGCAATTCCGGCGGCAGACCTGTCTCCAGGCATTCAGGCGGGGCTTGCATGTCCTGTGCGAGAAGCCGCCGGCCCCGACGGTCGCGGCCGCGCGCGCGCTGGCCACGCAGTCCGTGCCCGAAACCAGCGGGTGCGGTAATCTGAACAACCTTGCCGCCACGCGGGCCATGGTTCGCGCCGCGAAAGAAAGCCGCTGTGTCGCGGCACGCGAGCTGCTCGCGTGACGTTCCTTGCCGCAACACCGTCGCGATATGCGCTGCTGCCGGCGCTGGTGACCGCGGCGGTGTTCTTATTCGCGGCGCCCGTGTATTGGCGTGCCGTCGAGCGGCCGGAGGATGGCGCGGTCAAGGCGCTCGAAAACGCGGGGCTGTATCAGCGCGTATACCCTGAGTTTCATTACGGTTTCGGACGTTTGCGCGACGGTGCCATTCCGTTGTGGAACGAAACGCAGCACTGTGGCGCGCCGTTTCTGGCAAATCCGGCCACCGGCTTGTTTCAGCCGCTCAACGCTGTCTTTCTCTTCCTGCCAACGGCCCTCGCGATGGCGTGGCATGCATCGCTGTGTCTCGGGCTGATGGGGACAGGTTTCGCCCTGTTCGCGCGGTCCTTGGGCATCCGTTACGCAAGCGCCCTGTTCGGCGGGGCGACGTACGCCTTTTCCGGCACGGCTGCCGCCGCCATGTCACGGCCTGAACTGGCCAACGCCCTCGCGTGCGCTCCATGGCTGCTCTGGGCGGTAGCCGGGTATTCGAGCGCGCCCCGCGTCTCGCGGGCCGTACTGGCGGGCACGGCCGCCGCGTTGCTGCTGCTCTGCGGCTCGCCAGCCGCGGGAGCCGCGCTGCTTCTACTTGCCGCAACGTACACGGTGTTTGGCCTGGTTGCAGGAACCACGAACGGCTCGGTTTCCGCGGCGCGCAAGATGACGGGACTGCTTCTCACCGCCGTGATTGCACTCGGGCTCGCCGCTGTGCAATGGATTCCCACGCTGGAGTGGGTGAGCCGGCTCGACGCGCCACTCCAGACGCTGGCCTGCGTGGACCTGGCCGGGCAGGCGCCCGAAAGCCCCGCCGCGCTGATTGCGCAGACCGTGTCCGCGGGCAGTGACTATCTTCCGCGCCTTGGCTACTTCGGTATCGCGGCGCTGATCGTGCTGCCTGCCGCACTGTTCCATTCTGCCGCGCGCCGTCGCGCCGTCTTCTTCGCGGTCGCGGCGCTGTGCTTCGCGGCGGCTTCGGCAAGCGGCAACGCGGCGCTGCGCGCGTGTTTCTTGCCCCTGACTTTCTGCGTGGCCGCGCTGGCCGCC
>JAGMZX010000180.1:0-8140 GCA_018005585.1 Candidatus Hydrogenedentota bacterium
TGTCACGCGAACAGATGTCCGAGGGGAATGGCGAAAAGCCTGTCGCCCAGTTGGACGGCGTCGCGGCCATTGCAGGCGAGGACGGCGGCGATGCATGCGGGGGTGCGCTGGAGGAAGGCGCGCAGGCCGGACAGATCGGCGTCAGACCAGCGTGTGGCCGCCTTGACCTCGATCGCGATCACTTTGCGGGCTGATTCGATGACAAAGTCGACTTCGTGGCGGCCTTGCTCGCACCAGTAGGCCAATTGCGCGCCGGGCAGGTGGGCTTCGAGCAATCCGGCGAGATTCTGGGCCGCGTAGGTCTCGAACAACGCGCCGCGGAGCAGGTCGTCGCGGCCCGGTTCGAGGCCGTTGACGCCGGCGAGATACGCGGCCAGTCCGCTGTCCGTAACGTACACCTTGGGCGATTTGACGAGGCGCGAACTGCGGTTCTTGAGGAACGGCGGGATGCGGCGGATCAAGAACGAGGCTTCGAGCAGATGGAGATGGCGGGTTGCGGTGGCGGCGTTGAGCTTGGCGTCGCGTGCAAGGGCGCTCACCGCGAGCATTTGGCCCGTGCGCAGTGCGGCGAGTTGCGCGAGCGTGCGGAACGCGACGAGGTCGGTAATTTGCGACAGTTGCCGCACGTCGCGCTCGACGTAAGTCTGCACGTACCCGCGAAACCAGTCCTGCAAGGCGTCCGGCGGTCCCAGACAGGCAGGGGGCAGACCGCCCGCGAGAATTTCACGCTCGGTCACGGGCTTTGTGGCGCCGCGCGGCAGCGCCTGCGTGCGGAGGAACTCGATGAGGAACGGCGGCGCGGCGGTCTTGCCGAGAATCTCGCGGCGCGTCATGGGATGCAACGTGAAATACACGGCGCGGCCCGCCAGCGTCTCGGAAACGCGGCTCAATAGGGACAGATTCGCGGAACCGGACAGGACGAAGCGCCCCGGCTGGCGCTGTCTGTCCACGGCGCGCTTAATGGCAAGCAGCAGTTCCGGGCAGCGTTGCACCTCGTCGAGAATGACGGGTTCTCCCAGCAACGACTCGGGATTCGTCTGCGCGGCGGCCAGCGTGGCGAAATCGTCCAGGGTGCGGTAGGCGCGATTCGCGGCAATTGATTGCTCATGTTGAAGCAACGTGCTCTTGCCGGTCTGGCGCAAGCCGGACACGACGGCTACGGGCAGGCGTTCCAGGGCCTGCGCGAGCCGCGCCGCGATTTCCCGGGGCAGATAGTCTGTCATAATTCATCACATCATAGTGTCATTTTGACGCTATGTCAAGCAGAAATACGACAAAACAGGGACTGGCACAAGGGAGCGAGTCTTCGGGCGGCACGTGCCAGTCCCTGCTCGCTTGTGCCAGACCGTCGCTGGAGGCGGCATCTCCGTTCCCGGCGCATTACCGGCGCGTTCTTCCGAAAACAGGCCGTGCGCCTGGATTCCCGCGCCGGACCTGTGCTAGCATGCCTTCACTTTCGGAAAGAAGAGGCCGGCGGCTCTGTGCCGTCGGCTTTTCTTCAATAACATCCTGCCCATATGACATAGGAGTAGGCTATGACACGACGGCGGATTGGCGCGGTGACGTTCGATCTCTGGGACTGTCTGTTCTGTGACGATACCGATGAACCGAAACGCAAGGCCGCCGGCCTGCCTCCGAAACCCGTGGCGCGGCGCGACGCTTTCTTCCGCGCCGTCTCGCGGCATGCATCGATTGACCGGGTGGTGTCCGACGCGGCCTACGATGTCATGGAGGCGGCTTTCAACAAGGTCTGGCATGACGAACATGTCACGTGGCGCGTCGCCGAACGCATGCAGGTGCTGCTGAAGGGGCTGCGCCTCGCGTTGCCCGAGGATGAACTCAAGGCGCTGGTTTCCGTTTACGAAACGATGGAGCTGCAGTACCGGCCGGACCCCGCGCTGGGCGCGGCCGAAGCGCTTCGCGCGCTGCATGGCGCGTATCCGCTGGCGGTTGTCTCCGACACCGTGTACACGCCGGGCTGGGGCCTGCGCGAACTGCTGAAAGGCGCGGGGATGTACTCCTGTTTCGACTGCTTCGTATTTTCGGACGAGGCGGGCCACTCGAAGCCGCATCCCTCGGTGTTCGAGGCGGTGGCCCGGCATTTCGGCATCGCCGTGGGCGATATTGTGCATGTTGGCGACCGGCCCCACAACGATGTGGGCGGGCCCCACGCCGTGGGCGCGCGCGCCGTGCTTCTTACAGTAGTCAAACAGCGGCCCCTCGATGCCCACGCGCCCGACGCCGTCTGTGATGATTACGCCCAATTGGCCGACATAATGGCGGGCCTGGACGCCCGCTAATCTGGTATCTTTTCGAACGCTTGGAGATTTGGTGATGCCGAAACCTTTGCGTGTGCTCATTCCGGACGGCTACCCCATGGAAAGCCGTGAACAGTTCAACCAGGTCGGCATGCGCCTGGCCGCGGTGCTTTACGGCGACCTGCTGCAGAAGTACGTGCCCGGCGCCGAATACGACATCTGGTACAGCAGCGACCCGGGCGCGCAACCGCCCACGGACGAGCGCCTGGCGGAGTATCACGCCGTGATCTGGCCGGGCTGCAACCTGACCATCTACCACGACGACGATCCCCGCGTGCAGAATCACCTGAGACTCTGCGCGCGCGTGTACGAGGCCGGCCTGCCGCAGTTCGGCAGCTGCTGGGGCATCCAGCTTGCCACGACCGTCGCGGGCGGGCGCACCGAAGCGCATCCAGGCGGACGCGAGATGGGCATCGCCACGAAGATTCAACTGACGGAAGCGGGCAGGAAGCACCCCATGACGGAGGGCAAGCCCGAGGTCTACTCCCATTTCGTGAGCCACGACGACCAGGTCGTCGAGCTGCCGGAATGCGCCACCCGCCTCGCCGGCAACGACTGGAGCCGCGTACAGGCGGTCGAAGTCCGCTACAAGAACGGCATCTTCTGGGCGACCCAGTACCATCCCGAATACAACTTGCACGAAATGGCCGCGCTCATCCTCGCGCGCGAAGACCGCTTGCTCAAACAGGGTTTCTTCCACGACAGCGCCGATGTGCGCCAGTACGCGGAAAGACTCGAGACCGTATTCGCGGACCCAAGCCGCAAGGATATCCGCTGGCAACTCAAGATTGACGACAGCATCGTCGAAGACAGCATCCGCGAGCGCGAATTCGCCAACTGGCTGAAATACCTGGTCTTACCCCGGGTCGCGTCGTAGTGACCCGCGGGACACCCTGACACAGCGTCTGCGCCGCGGGGAATACCAGCCTTGCGGCGCGTCATAATTGTCTGCTTTTTGTGCCGCAGCATGCCGCCTCCCACCCTTCCCCTGTCCACCCTTTGCGCTGTCGGCGCGGTTTGGCTTACGATACCGCCCTCCCGCGGTTCCGGAACAAGAAAATCCAGCTACGGCCGGAGGCAGTCTCAACGTTTGACGGAGGGATACGCGCATGACGGTGTACAGACAATGGAAACCGATTCACTTCACGCCGGAGATGCCGGTCGAAAAACATTTTCATGACTACGACGAGACCTGGGTTATCTCGGGCGGCCGCTGCCGCGCATTCCTGGTCGGGCACGACGGCGTCCGCCAGGAATTCGAGCTGTGCGTGGGCGACATCTGGATGGTCGAGGCGGGCGTTGAGCACGGGTGCGACCCGTACCCGGAAGGAGTGGATATCTTCCCCTTCGCCGGCACGGTCCCCGAGGGGTCCCATGAGCCGGGAAGGCACTACTACATGGAACAGGAAGGCTACATCCCCCGTCTCATCGTCACCAAGACGCCGACGGACAGATATGCGGGGGGAGACGCGCATGCGTAAGGTCGGCATCGAATACCCGGCTGCGCGGCAGGTCCGGTTCAAGGACCTGGGCGAGCCGCCCGCGTTGCAGCCCACGCAGGTGCTGCTTGTCACGCGGCATTCGGGCATCACCAACGGCACCGAACGACACGCGCTGCTCGGCGAGCATTTCTGGGCCAACGCCTTTCCCAGCGTTCACGGCTACCAGCACGTATGCACGGTGGAAGCCACCGGCCCGGAAGTACGGCAATTCCGCACCGGCGACACCGTCTTCTATGGCCAATACGTCGGCCACCGCGGCTGGCACGTCGTCGACGTCGCGTCCGCGGCGGCCTCCGCCTACGACACGCACCTCACCATCGCGATTCCGGACACCGTGGCGCCGGCGGATTGCGCGCTGCTCGGCGTGGCGGGCGTGGCCATGCGCGGGGCGCGGCGCGCACGCGTCGCCCCGGGACGGCGCGTGTGGGTGGCGGGGCTCGGCCTCATCGGCCAGTTCGCGGCGCAATCCGCCCGCGCGCTCGGCGCGCACGTGACCGTCTCGGACATCAACCCGAAACGCGTGGAACTCGCCCGCCAGTGCGGCGCGCACCGCGCGTTCGACGCCAATGCCCCAGGTTTCTGGGCCGCCCTCAAGGAGGAGGGCCCCTACGACTGCGTCATCGACTGCTGCGGCGTGCAGTCCCTGCTCATGGATGTCTACGAGCACCAGTTGCTCGCGTACCAGGGGGTCGTGCTGTTGCTGGCCGTGCGCACCGAGACCGCCTTCAATTGGGGCATGATGCACACGAAGGAGGCCTCCCTTGAGGTTTCGTGCCATTTCAGTCTGGACGACCTCAAAGTCCTGCTGCATTTCATCACGCACGGAATTATCCGTGTGACGCCGCTTATCACCCACTCCGTGCCCATAGACGACGCCATCGGCATCTATGAACAATTGCGCGACAAGCCCGGCGATATGCTCGGTGTCGTGTTCCATTGGTAGGCGCCTCGCGGAGACGCGCGGCGGGAACTCGTGCCTTTCTTGACGCCCGGGCGGGATGTCCCTATACTGAGGCACGCAATGGCCACGGGGAGACGCGATCGTGACAGAAGAAATCCGACCCGGCTACTACCAGGACGCGGAAGGGGTATGGCAGAAGGATCGCCGCAGCGGGAAAGACCGGCGCGGCGACCGGAGCGAGTGGAAGCACGACGAGAAACGCCAGTACTTCCGCCGCAAAGCCGACCAGGAATTCTTCGACCGCGAACACAAGCAGGAAATCGAAGACGCCCTCGAAGACTTCGCCAAGGGACACGGCGGACACCTCTGATCGGTCGGGGGCACAGAGGCGCGCGCGACCGGGGTAAGGGTGTTTTGTTGCTTTTCTTCCTTCTTGATGGCATGCGCCATGGCAAAGCGAACAAATCAGAGATAAGCCGAGAAATCATCCCAATACTTGTTTTATGCCTCTTGCAGGGGCGGGGCATTCCTCGTCCTGGCGAAGCGCAGGCAAAGTCGTCATCGCTATTTCAATGGCATCCTCATATCGCATGCGCGGTCTTGCCCGTCACGCGGGTATTGGGATAGCCTCTATTCGAGCGGGCACACCATGAACAACGGGGGGATGGCACACTCTCTGCCGTCGATGTCAGCGGACCTCGTGCCGGCCGTTCCGGGTTCTTACGGGAGCACATTGATTGCGTAGGTCATACAGGGCAGGCCCTGCTGGTCGGGTTCGCCGGCCTCGGGGAAATTGGCGTGGACAACGATTTCATCGCCGGTCTGGAGGGAGAAGGAAACGCGCAGGTAGAGCCGCGCCGTGCCGGGCCGGTTAAAGGTCACGGGCACGCGCAGCGACCGGTCCGCGCCGCTGGGCCATTGAGGCACGTACACTTCGATCTGCGTGTGCAGAGGCACGATCTTCTCGGGGGCTTTGCGCCAGACGGTGCCGTCACGGTAGAAACGGCTGATAACCCTGCCGCCGGCCGCCCACAGGTCGTAGGACTCGTCGGGCGCGAGCGGCGCCTCGGGGCTGCACCCCTCGACCGCCACGACGAGCGTGCCAATCTGCTCCTGCCGGAACCAGTTGGTGGCCTGGATCTCGACGGTGGCGGGCGTTCCCACGTTTACGGTGCTCGGGTAGGTAAAGGTGACCCGGTCGAACGCGGACGTCTCGTAATGAATGGACGCGGCCGCCGCGGCGAAGCGGACGGGAAGGATGCCCGCCACCTCGTCGCCGATGACGGCGTACACCCGCAGTTCCTGGACCGTGTCACCCGCGGTCGACGCGCGCGCGACGGCAACCCTGTTATCCCCGGCGCGCACTACGGTCAGACCCTTGTCGGCGCGCCACTCGATGCTGTCCGCGGCCAGCCCGGGCGGGACCGTCTCGTAAGACACCTGCGCGCCGGTTTGCTGTCCGGACAACAGGAGCGACGCAGGCGTAAACCGCACCTCGTGTTTTTCGAAGGGCCGTTCCGCATGAATCTGTAGCCGGCCGACGACCGCGCCGTGCATATGAATCTCGAGCGTAGTATCGCGTACCTCGCCCAAGGCAAAGCCGGACGGTTCCATGGACACGAGCAGTTGGCCGCCGGGCGTGCGCTGCCAGGCAATGCCCTGAGCGCTGCCGGGCATGACGAACTCGAGGCGTTGCGCGACCGCCTCCGCAATCTCCGCCGGTTTCGGCGCGAGACTCACGTAGGCCATCGGGTTCGCCGGCGTCAGGTCCACGCGCGGCGGATAGACCTCGACGTAGTCCACGCTTGCCGGGCCCGCCATCTCAACCTTCATTTCGCCGACCGCCGTCTCCTGATACCGCGCCGTGATAGTGGCTTCCTTGATTTCGCCTTCCTGCAAGCGCACCAGCGGCCCCAGCAGCAGTTCAAGCTGCCGCGGCCCCTTGCGGTTTACAACGACCTCGTACGTATCGGCCTCGAAATGCAGCGCCTCCAGCACTTCCGCAGGCAGGTCCGGCGGCGCCACGTCAAATTCCACTTCCGCATGGCGCTGCGCATTGGTCAAGCGCGGCGCGCCCGCCAGAAATACGACTTTCGGCATGCTGGAGAACGGCGCGAGGGCCACGTCGAGTTGGCCTACGAGCCCGCCGTTGTACCAGGCGGAGACCGTGCGCGCACGGGTCTGCCCGCCTTCGATGACGGCCGAATCGCGCAAGCTGACGGCGATCTCCTGCATGCCTGTTCGCGTCACCGCCAGTTCGTAGCCGTCCGCACGGAAGCTGATCGCCTCGAGCACTTCGGGCGGCGCGCCCGCGGGCTCCACGTCAAACCGCACATTGACCCGGCGCGCCGCATTGCTCAGGCGCGCGCCGCCGCCGGGAAAGAAGACCTTCGGCGTGTAGGCCATGGCGAGCAATTCCACGCGCAGCGCGCCCACTTGCCGCCCGCAGCTCCATGCGGTAAGCATTTGGGACTCCCGCGCCAGGCCGGTCAGGCGGACGCCCGGATTCAGCGCCACCTCGACAACGTTGCGGCTGATGCGGTTGACCATGATGCGCGCATCGGCGCACTGCAGGGTGAGTTCGGAAAGCGCTTCATCCGGCACGGAGCCGGGCTCCACGTCGAAATAGACTTCGGCGGAAGTTTCCGCATTCGTTAACAGCACTTTCTCCGCCGCGAAGGTGACTTTTTCCAGCACGCAGGCGGGCCCGACGTGGACGGGCAGTTCCGCCAGGACCGTGTCGCGAAACATGGCCTGCAGGCGCGCTTCGACGGCCGTCTCATTCTGCGCGGCCGCGTCGACGCTGACGCGTAACGTTGTTTCCCCGTCGCGCACGACCTGCACGGGCGCGCTGCCCGGATCGACGCGGAACGCCACGTTCTCCCCGGAGACGGCCTTGCCCGAGGCATTGCGCAACTCAAAGGATACCTGCTCGCTTGTTTTCGCGGGCCCCACGTTCACGGAGGCAGGCGTGAATACGAACTGCAGCAGTTCCACCGGATTACGCAGTCGCACCACAAATGCGCCCAGGTCCACGCCGTAGTCTTCGAGCCGCGCGAATACCTTATGCGTCGTTTCGTCGCCCAGTGGCAAATCAAACGCCGCGGCCTTGATGTACACGGACTGTTCCCGCGGCCACACGGAGATGGGGCCGCTCGCGTACCAGGAAACGCCCTTGAGGTCCGCACCCGGCGGCTCCACCTTGAAACTCATCTCCGCGGCATCATGCAACGGGTCCAAGACGATATCGGGCGCATCGAATGTCAATTGGTGCGGCGCATCCTGCGGCAAGGCGGCGCGAACGTCCTGCGGCGGCTGAGACGCGGAAACATCCGCCGGCGGGGGAGCAACGACGGGGGTCTGTGCGGGGACAGTGTCGGGCGGAGCGCTGACCTGCGGCGGTTGCGCCACCTGCGCGG
>JAGMZX010000180.1:8240-10399 GCA_018005585.1 Candidatus Hydrogenedentota bacterium
GCGGCGCGAACGTCCTGCGGCGGCTGAGACGCGGAAACATCCGCCGGCGGGGGAGCAACGACGGGGGTCTGTGCGGGGACAGTGTCGGGCGGAGCGCTGACCTGCGGCGGTTGCGCCACCTGCGCGGACGGCATGGAGGAAACCTGCGGCTGCGGCGCGCGGCCCCACCATAGGACGACCCCCAACACGACAGCTACCAGCGCCACAGCCGCCGCCGCGCCCGCAATCAGTGCACGCTTGAGCGGCACTTGCCTGCCCGGAGAGGGCGCGTACGGCGGCGGGGCCGGCGTGGGTGTGAATGCCGTGCCCGGCATTGGCGCAGGGGTCGTGCCCGGCATCGGCGTAGGGGTCGTACCTTGCATCGGCGTAGGGGTCGTGCCCGGCATCGGTATCGGGACCGGCGTCAGGACGTCCGTGGGGCTCTCCTGCGTGGATGGCGGGGGCGTGGGTGTCCTGGTCCCTTCCAGGTAGGCACGAATGTCTTCACACAGAGTTTCCGCGCTATCGTACCGGTCCGCGGGGCGTTTCGCCGCCATGCGGTAAACAATGCCGCATACATGCGGCGGCACGTCCGCGCTGATCTCCTGCAACGACGGCAGCGGCGTTTCCACGATCTGGCGCATCAGCGCCAGCGGCGTATCCGCGGGATAGGGCGTGCGCCCCGTCAGCATTTCGAAAAGCACGACGCCGAGCGAGTAGATATCTGAACGGTGATCGGGCTTGAGCCCCTCGCACTGCTCGGGCGACATGTACCGCGGCGTACCAAGCACCGCGCCGTCCGCCGTCAATTGCGTTCCGCTGTGAATTCCCCGTGCGAGGCCAAAGTCCATCACCTTCACGCGCCCGGACTCGTCGATCATGATATTGTCCGGTTTGACGTCCCTGTGGACCATGCCGACCTTGTGCGCCGCCAGCAGCGCATCCGCGGCCTGTAGGGTAATCTCGAGCGCGCGCGCCACCGACAGACGCCCCGCCTCGCGGATGAGCGCCGTCAGCGTCTTGCCCTTGATGTACTCCATCGCGATATAGCGCACGTCTTCGTGCTTGCCTACCGCGTAGATGGCGACGATGTTGGGATGGCTCAGGCTGGCCGCAAACCGGGCCTCACGCTCAAACCGCTTCGCGAACGCGATATCCGAGGATATGCTGGGTGGCAGAACCTTCAGCGCCACGACCCGCTGCAATGACCGCTCGTGCGCCTTGTAAACGATACCCATTCCCCCGCGGCCCAGCTCGCGGAGGATTTCGTAGTCGCTTATGACTCTGCCCACCAGTGGCTCGTCCGGCATCACAGCGGCCCTCTACTGCGGCATCCGCTCCATCCTGAACATACCACCGTTTCTGACTCTAAGTAAAGCGCAAACCACAATATACGCACTCCGAACCCGCCACAGCCACAGTATATAGAGGCTTCCCTCAAAAGCGAACACCCATCAACACAGAACCTGTCCCGGCCTCCCAAATACTATACCGTCATATTGCTCCTGAGTTTCCCGTTGTCACCGGCAATGCATCATACAGGAAACGCCGAGGCGCGCCCATCCATACCGTTTCGGGTATAATGCGCGCGTTTCGGGAGCCCATGGAGCAACAACCATGCTGACTATCTTGACTCTTCTGAATCTCGTGTGGATTCCCGGCCAGACCGCGGCGCCGGATCCGCAGGCCGCCGCGTTGACCCGGGAAGTGGCGGCAATGGGCTGGGTCGCCTATTCCGGGCGCGGGGAAGGCGGCACATGGGACGTGTTCCTGTGCCGGCCCGACGGGTCCGCCGTGCGCAATATCACGGCCACGGCCGGTTTCGAAGAGGTCGCGCCCCGGTTCTCGCCGGACGGCTCGAAGCTGCTGTTCCGGAGAATGGAGCAAGGTTCGGTCGTGGACCACGACCGGTGGGGGTTCCAGGGCGTGCTGATGCTCGCGAATGCTGATGGCGGCAACGCCAGGGCGCTGGGCGAGGACAGCGAGCTGCCATGGGCTTCGTGGTCGCCCGAGGGCGGCAAGATAGCCTGCCTGACGCTGAAAGGCATCCAGATTCACAGCCTTGCCACGCTGGAACAAACGCGGCAAATGCCGCGCAACGGCATCTACCAGCAGTTGTGCTGGTCCCCGGACGGCAAATGGTTCTGCGGGGTGGCCAACCACCAGGGCGCGCAATGGAC
>JAGMZX010000181.1 GCA_018005585.1 Candidatus Hydrogenedentota bacterium
GGGCCGGGGCGCGGACGGGGCGGCTCATGCGGCATGCCGACCCGAAGCTTACGATGGCGCGCTGCACACCGCTTGACCTGCTCGACATGGCCGGTGCGGTTGGTCCGCTGCCCGCGGTTACGGGGCCGGCAACCTCGGCAACGGATACCCTGGTGTAGGACACGGGGGCAGTTTTCCTTGCAGCGACCCTTGCTCCGGCTTCCGGACCTGCATGTCAAGAACGTGCAACGAGGCGCAAAGCCGTATCAGCAAAACCGTCGAGGAGCGCAATTAAACGCACGGCGAGAAACGGCAATAGAGAGAGGGCTTTGCGCGTTCCGGCATGAGACGTGCTAGAAAAGGAAGATGGTAGCGGCGGAGGGATTCGAACCCCCGACAGACGGATTATGATTCCGCTGCTCTACCAACTGAGCTACGCCGCCACGATTGGACGGGGAATTATGATAACAAATTCGCGCGGGCGTGTCCAACGGGAATCGAAAGCAGAGAATAAAGATGCGCTTTGCGCCCGTTTTCGCGCGCGGTTTGCCGCGGGCTTCCTGCCGCCGGAATGACCCGCCGCATCCCTGGTTGCGGGTGGCCCGGGAGGGGGTGCCGTGCCTGGGGCGGTGTCTTCCGCGGTTTGTCCGGTGTGTTGTGCGAGAGCACTTCCCGTTCGCGGTTCGGTGGTTCGGCTTGTGCGCCGGGGATACGCTTGCTAGACTATCGGGTGGACTGCAGGGAGGAAGACTCGTGGAAATAAGGAAGGCGGTGATTACCGCGGCGGGACGGGGCGAACGCACGTTTCCTGCCGCCAACACGGTGCACAAGGGGATGCTGCCGCTCGTTGACCGGGACGGGCTGACCAAGCCGGTGATCCAGATCATCGCGGAGGAAGCGCTCGAAAGCGGCATTGAAGAAATCTGCATCGTGTGCGCGCCGGGCGACGAGGAACAGTATCTGGACGCGTTCCAGGCGCTGAGGCGCAACCTGCTCGAAGGCCATCCTGGCGTGGCCTGGGCGCAGGAGCAGGCGGAGCGCATCGAGACGTTGCTGCGGCGCCTCCATTTCGCGGCGCAGACCGAGCCGCTGGGTTATGGCCACGCCGTGTACGGCGCGCGCGAATTTGCCGGCGACGACCCGTTCCTGCTGCTTCTCGGCGACCATCTGTACCTCTCGTACGTGCCGGGGAAACGCTGCGCCGCGCAGGTGCTCGAACTGGCGCGCGCGGAGGGGTGCCCGGTCTCCGCGGTGCAGGCGACGCGCGAGCATCTCGTCGGCCTCTATGGCACGCTGACCGGCAAGCGCGAACCAAACCATCCCGGCGTGTACCAGATTGAGAAGATTATAGAGAAGCCGTCGGTGAGCCGGGCGGAACTGGAACTGCACACGCCGGGGTTGCGCGTGGGCCATTACCTGTGCTTCTTTGGCGTGCACGTGCTCACGGCGGCGGTGTTTTCCCTGCTGGAACAGAGCATGGCCGCGCCGCATGAAGGGGGAGACTATCAGTTGACGCCCGCGCTGCAGGAGCTGGCGCGCCGGCAACGGTACCTCGCCTTGGAGGCCGCGGGGAAGCGCTTTGATATCGGGCAGCGCTTCGGCCTGCTGCAGGCGCAGGTCGCGCTGGCCCTGGCGGGGCGCGGCCGCGACGAGGCGCTGGCCACCATCCTGGAAACCATGGCGGAACTGCAACGCGACAACAAGGTGTTGTGAGGCCGGGCGCGCGGCCCGGGTGGAGCATGGCCGACCGTGAACGTATTCGTTGAGACCATCACCACGAACGATCCCCAGAAACGCGACCGCGCGTTCCGGGACTTGTGCGCGCCGCTGTCCGCGCGGCAGGTGTTGGACGCCTGCGAGGAACTGGAGTCATTCCGGCGCAACGCGTCGAACCTCTACGAGCGGGTCCGCGCGACGTTGTTTCTCTACGCCGCCTGCCGCTTCTTCCTTGCGGATGCCCGCGATATCGCCCCTTCGGGGCGCATCCCCTACGACGGCTTCGAGGATTTTCTGGCGCGGCGGTTCGAACGCGCGATCGAACGGTTCCGCGGGGTCCTGCACGCTGGCGGGCCGAACGGCGCGATCTTGAGCGCGCTCGGCGAGACGTATCATCATCTCGCGTTTCAGACGCTGGCCGACCAGGTGCGCCGCAGCGTGCGCGCGAGCGAAGGCAACCGCTGGATGTTCCGGGTCGGCCACGCGGAGGAGCATCCGGTGCGCATCCGGCCCGAGATGCTGGACCGGGGCGGCGGCGCGCCGTTCTATCCCGTGTTGCTCGAGCGCACGCCGGTGCGGCTGGACCTGAGCCACAGCGGCTGGTCGGACATCTTCTTCCTGGGCATGGATTTCCCGGAGGGCGCGCGCGTCCTGAATATCTCGGTGGACCTGGGCGTGTACGGGCGCGACCAGGCCGTGAAACCGCCGGTCGAGACGTACGTGCGCGTGATCCCGGAGCCGGTGCTCCGGCTGACAAGCGTGGACCTCGAGGCGACCAAGGACATCACGGACCTCGGCGACCTCTTCAACTTCGGGAATGACTACCTCGGCCTGCTCAAGGCGGGCGTCATCGCGTCCGGTCTGGCGCCGCCGTCTTTCGAGGGCACGGGCCAGTCCATCGTGGATATCCTCGGACGCGTGGTCGAGCCGGGCCGTGGCGTCGAACTGGTCACGCGCGTCAACGACATCCCGAAAGGGTCTCGGCTGGCCGTGTCGACGACGCTGCTCGCGTCGATTGTGAGCGTGCTCATGCGCGCCACCGGCCAGACGGAGAAGCTCGAGGGGGTGCTGAGCGAACGGGAGCGGCGGCTCGTGGCTTCGCGCGCCATCCTCGGCGAATGGCTGGGCGGCTCGGGCGGCGGCTGGCAGGACTCGGGCGGCGTCTGGCCGGGTCTCAAGGTCATTGAGGGCGCGCCGGCCGCCGAGGGCGACCCGGAATGGGGCGTCAGCAAAGGCCGCCTGCTGCCGCGGCACCAG
This sequence comes from Candidatus Hydrogenedentota bacterium, assembly GCA_018005585.1. NCBI lineage: Bacteria > Pseudomonadati > Candidatus Hydrogenedentota > Candidatus Hydrogenedentota bacterium. Next base: position 2,953 of record JAGMZX010000181.1, read on the forward strand.
CTGCTGGGCGGCGGCGCGCTGCACCCCGAAGCGCGCAAGCGGCTCACGGAATCGCTGGTCGTCTTTCATGGCGGCATGGCGCAGAACGTGGGCCCGATCCTCGAGATGGTCACGGAGAAGTACCTGCTCCGGAACCGGGCGGAATGGGAAGCGCGGCTGCGCATGCGCGGCATCTTTGACGGCATCCTCGACGCGCTGCGCGCAGGCGACATCCGCGCCGTGGCGCGCTGCACGACGGAAAACTGGGGCGAACCGCTCAAGTCCATAATCCCGTGGGTGACCAACCGGTTCACTGAGACGGTCATCGCGCGGGCGCGGGAGCGGCTCGGGCAGGATTTCTGGGGCTTTCTGATGCTCGGCGGCATGTCGGGCGGCGGCATGGCCATGTTCGTCGCGCCGCGGCGCCGCGAGGCGTTTCGCGATGAACTGCTGGAAATCCTGCGCGTGACCAAGCGCGAGCTCGAGGATGCGCTGCCCTTCGCGATGGACCCCGTCGTCTACCATTTCGGCATCAATGAGACCGGAACCTCCGCGCGGCTGCTGCGCGGCGCGGAAGCGCTCATGCCGGGCCGCTACTACGGTCTCCAGATTCCCGATTTGGTCCACCGCGACGCGAGCGCCATCCCTTACCTGCGCCGGGCCGAACTCGACCATATCGCGGCGCGCGCGGACCAGCCCGAAGAGACCTCGGCATTGCTGCGCACGATGGTGCGGCACCTGTTCCAGGTCAGCGGTTCCGGGGCGCGGTCGCTGCGCGCGCAGTACGACGATGAGAGCGCGCGCATACGGGCCGAACACGGATTCGACGCGGTGCACCACGAGCAGGTCCGCCGCGACTTGCGCAGCGGGCGCATCGGCCTCGCGCACAACCGCCTTCCTATCGAGACGGACATCCAGGACGTCCGGGACGAGGACGTGGTCGCGCCGGGTCAGCCCGCGCACCGCGCTCTGGGTGAGATTGCGTTGCGCGAGGGCCGCGTCGCGGTGTTGTCGCTCGCGGCGGGCGTCGGCACACGCTGGACCAGCGGCGCGGGGGTGATCAAGGCGGTGAACCCGTTCATCTTCGCCGGGGGCAAACACCGGAGCTTCCTCGAGCTGCACCTTGCCAAGACGCGCCGCGCCGCGCGCGCCTATGGCGCCGCGATTCCGCACATCATTTCGACGAGCTACCTGACCCACGGCGCGATCGAGAAACACCTGCGCATGAACGCGAACTACGGGCATGACGGGCCGCTGGTGCTCTCGCCGGGCCGCGCGATCGGGCAGCGGCTCGTGCCCATGGTCCGGGACCTCGTGTTCCTCTGGGAGGAGATGCCTCAGGAAACGCTGGACGAGCAGAAGCAGAAGGTCCGCGACGCGGTGCGCCAGGCGCTCATGAACTGGGCGCGCGAGAAGGGCGAGGGCAGCAACTACACGGACAACGTGCCGTTACAGCGGTTTCACCCGCCCGGGCATTGGTACGAAATACCCAACATGTTCCGGAACGGCGTGCTGGCGCGGCTGCTCCGGGAACGCCCGCAACTCGAGACGATCATGCTGCACAACATCGACACGCTCGGCGCGAACGTCGACCCCGAACCCCTGGGCGCGCATCTCGCTTCGGGCAGCGTGCTTTCCTTCGAAGTCGTGGCGCGCCGCATCACCGACCGGGGCGGCGGCCTCGCCTGCGTCAACGGCCGCGTACGCCTGCTCGAAGGGCTCGCCCAACCGCGCGAGGAGGACGAACTCCGGCTGCGTTATTACAATTCGATGACGACCTGGGTCCAGATCGACCCGCTGCTGCGGCTGTTCGGGCTCACGCGCGACGACCTGCACGGCCCCGAGGACCGCATCGCGGAGGCCGTGCGCCACATGGCCCAGCATGTGCCTACCTACGTGACGATCAAGGACGTGAAGATGCGCTGGGGGCACGGCCAGGAAGACGTGTACCCCGTCGCTCAGTTCGAAAAACTCTGGAGCGACATGTCCGGGCTGCCGGGTGTCGCGTGCAGCTATATCGTTGTGGACCGGCTGCGCGGACAGCAGCTCAAGTCGCCTGACGAACTGGAACCCTGGGCCAACGACGGCAGCAAGGACTATGTGCTCGGTCTCTGCGACCTGTAGTGGCCGGGGCGCGGCATGGGCTTCAGCCTGTTCTTAGGCGGCCCAGGCAACCCCGCACGCCGAAGCGCGTATTACGAACGAAGAAGTGTGGCTGCGCGGTTCTTCGTTCGTAGTTCAGGCTTCGGTCTGGTCCTGCCGGTGTTTCCCCTTCTTGCGCTTCGTGTATTTCGTGGGATTTGATTGGCCCGCGAAGGACGCGAATCCCCCGAAAACAAGCGGCGGGGCGCCGCTTCCACGGGGGCGCAATTACGATTGGCGCGGTCGCGCTGGCCGCGGCGATTTTCCTCTTGACTACTGTAAAAATATACAGTATAATGATGGATGCGTCGAGAGGAGCGCGAGCCATGAAGATAGTGGACCTGTACCGGTACAACGTGCCGCTGGAGATTCTGGAGTTGTGGCGGAGGCAGGAGAGCGAGGTGCTGCTGCCGTTGCAGGAACTTGCGGTGACGCGTCATAACCTGTTTGGCGGCGACAACTTACTGATTCAGGCGCCGACGAGTTCGGGCAAGACATTTATCGCGGAGATGGCGGCGATTCAGACGGCGTTACGGCGGAAAAAGGTGGTGTATCTGGCGCCGCTGAAGGCGCTGGCGGAGGAGAAATACGCGGATTTCAAGGAGAAGTACGCGGCGTATGGGCTGAAGGTGATTATTTCGACCCGGGACCGGCGCGAGTTCGACCGGGACTTCGAGGACGGCGATTTCTCGATTGCCGTGGTGGTGTATGAGAAGCTGGCGCAGTTGCTGGTGCGGCGCCCGGAGCGGCTGGAGGAGATCGACCTGGTCCTGGCGGACGAGTTGGAACTGCTTTCCGACCCGGAACGGGGCCCGATGGCGGAATTGCTGCTGACGCGCATCCTGCATTACGGCGAGGGCGTTTCGCGGCGGCGTTTGATCGGGTTGTCGGCGGTTATCGGCGGCGCGGAGCAGTTGGCGGAATGGATGGGCGCGCGGCTGGTCCAGTATGAGCGGCGGCCCATCGAGCTGCGCTACGGCGTGCTATACGAGGGCGTGTTCCGGTATCGCACGTACAACGAATTCACGGAAGGCGAAGAACGGCTCATCGACGCGGGCAGCGAATCGGCCTGGGAACAGCTCACGCAGAACGTATGCGCATTCGCGCAGCGGGGCGAGGCGTGCCTGATCTTCGTGAAGGCACGGCACGAGTCGCGCCGGGGCGCGGAATTGCTGGCGGGCCGGGTTGGGCTGCCGGCGGCGAAGCAAACGATCGAGGCGTTGCGCGAACTCGACCCGACGCGTTCGCGCAATACGCTGCTCGAAACGCTGTCCTGCGGCGTGGCGTTTCATAACACGGACCTCTCGCCCGAGGAACGGCGCGCGGTCGAGGAGGGGTTCCGCCGCGGCGAAGTCCTGGTGCTGGTCTCGACGAGCACGCTTGCCGTCGGGCTGAACCTGCCCGCGCAGAACGTGTTCCTAACGGCGGACAAGTGGCGCTACGACAACCGGCTCGGCATGCCCTGGAAAACGCCCATCCTGCACACGGAATACGAGAATATGAGCGGCCGGGCCGGGCGCTACGGCTCGGGACAGGCGTTCGGGCGGTCGATCCTGATCGCGACCACTCCCTTCGATCAGGAGACGCTCTGGCGGCGCTACGTGGACGGCGAGCGCGAGCGCATCGATCCGCGGCTCGCACAGACGCCGCTCGAGAATCACGCGCTGCGGCTGGTCGCGTCGCGGTCGTGCCGCACCTTGAACGAGTTGCTGACGTTCCTGGAGCACACGCTCAGCGGGCGCTGGGTCTGGGCCGAGACGCTGACCCTCGACGAGGTCGAATTCCGGTTGCGCTCCGCGGTGAACCGGTGCGTTGACGCGGGCGCCGCCGTTTCGCACCCGGACGGGCGCCTCGAGGCCACGCCGTTCGGTCTTGCGGTGGCGGCGAAGGGCATCGCCATCGAGACGGCCCGCGCGCTCGAACATTGGATAGGCCAGTGCGAGATGCGCGCGTGGCCGGCCATCGACCTGCTGTTCGCGGCGGCCTCGACGGCCGACGGGCGCATGCTGCAGCTTTCGCTGACGGCGCGCGAATACGACCACGCCGATTACCCGACCGTGCTGAAGCGGCTCACGCGGGACGAGCCGCTCGAAGCGGACACGCCCCTCAACCGGATCCGCAACTCGAACGCGCAACCCTTTTTTGAGGAGGTGCGCGCCATCAAGGTCGCGCTGTTCCTCCAGGAATGGATCGAGCATGCGGCGGTCCCCGATCTCGAGGAGCACTACCATACCACCGCCGGGCAGGTTTTCGCCGCCGCGGAGCAGGTCAGCTGGCTTATCGACGCCGCCGCGGCCGTCGCGTCCGCCTTTGGCGCGAACGCCGGGTTCATCGAGCGAATCCGGACGCTGTCCGAACGCGTGCAATACGGCCTGCGCGAGGAGGCGCTGCCGCTGGCGCGCTGTCCTGCCGGACTGACGCGCAACGAAATCCTCGCGCTGGCCGCGCAGCGGCTGGACACGCCCGCCGCTATCACTGCGCTTTCCGAAAAGGCGCTTACACGCTGGCTCTCCGAGGCGCAAGCGCGCCGGCTCCATGCCTGGGCGCGGCGGCAGCATGTCCCCGAATGCGCAACCCCGGGCGACGTGCTGCCCGCGCCCGCACGTCCCGTGCTCATTGTCGACGACGATGCGCCGGGCGAAATCCTGCTTGACGGCGTGCGCGTTGCGCTTCAGGAGAAGCAATACCGGCTCATCCGCGTGCTGGCGGCGCATGCCGGCGCGTGCGTGCCCTACGACGCGATCTACGAGGCCGTATGGGGCGACGTTGTTGTCGAGCCCAATCAAATGCATTTCCAGAAGCGCAGCCTGGTCAAGCGGGTCATGGAGGCGTGCCCCGCGCACAAGGAACTCATCGGGACGACGCCGAAGCGCGGGTTCAAGCTCAACCTGCCGCCGGACCAGGTGCTGGTCAAGCCCCGGGCTGTCTCCAGCGCGGCGTGAGCGGCCTCAAATCTGAAAGTTCAAATCTGAGAGTTCGAATCCGGCGTTCCCGGCGCGGCGCCGGGCCGCCACCACACATAAGCGTCAACGTCGCGCAGCGGTGCGAACCCCAGTCTTTCGTAGAGCGAGCGCGCGGGGTTGGTCTTGGTGACACCGAGTGCGGCCTGGGTCAGGCCGGCGTCGCGAAACGCTTCGGCCAGGCGCTGGAGCAGCCGGCCCGCGATGCCGCGGCGCCGGTATTCCGGGCGCACGGCCACCTGCAGCACGAACCCTGTATTGGGCGCGATTTCGCAGCCGAGCACGGCTCCCACGCAGCGCCCGGCGTCGAAAACGGCGAGCATATAGCCGGGGCGGACGCGCCCGAAGGCGCCGGTGGCCGCGCGCGAAACGAACGCATAGGCGAGTTCCGGCGCCGAAACGTCGATGTGCAGGCGCCGTCCGGGGCCGTCGCGGTATGCGTCCACGAGACACCCGGCCACGTCCTCCCAATGGGTCGGCGTGCAGGCCGCGACGGGTCGGGGTTCGTCGCGGAGCGTCTGGTTGATTTCCACGCCCTGTTCAATCGCGCACAGGCTCCGATGCCGCAACGGCGCAAGCATCAGGAGGCGCTCGATGTGCTCAAACCCGCACGCGCGGAACGCGGGCGTGAGGTTGAGCCGGCAGAACGGGACGCACTCGCACGCGATGTGGTCCAGCCCGTCTTGCCGCAGGTCGGCCGCGGCGCGCTCCACGAGCGCCTTTTCGACACCCCGCCCTTCGAACGGCTGCAGTACATGAAGGTACGTGATATGCGCAGCGGGCGGCCTCTGGACGGCTGTGAGGCAGCCCAATGCCTGCGCCCCGTCATCCCAGGCGGCAATGGCATAGAGCGACGCATGGGCCAGCGCGGCGCGCATGCCGTCGGGGGCGACGCTCAGATAGTGCGCCGCGGCCGCGGGACCGTACAAACTGCCGAGCCCCGCGGCAGTCTCAGCGATGAACGCGGCAGCGTTTTGAGGGGGCGACGAGATACGGCGCACTTGCATGAACGCGGTCCTGATGCACGCTTGGACGCTCGACGCGGAGTATATCCGGTCCCGGGGCTTGAGGTCATCCGGCGTTCGTGGAAGCCTGAATCTTGTGGGGAAACGCCGCCATGGGATAGAGTCGGGCACGGAGGTTGAAACCATGAGCATATTTGAAGCCGTGCAACGTCCCGAACTGTTGCATGCGATGGTGGTGCATTTCCCTGTTGTCCTTGCCGTGCTCGGCGTTCCGCTTGCCGCAATTACCGCAGTACTTTCCAGAAAGAGGCTGCTGCTATGGGTAACGGTGGGCTTTTTCGCGGCCTTGACGCTCATCGCGTGGGCCGCCATGCTCACGGGCGAAAAGGCCCGTGAGGCGGCGCCTGCTTCCCTGACCGCGGAAGTCTGGCCGCGGATCGAGGCGCACGAGGCGGCCGCCGAGAAGGTCTGGGTCGCATCCGCCGTAACCGCGCTGCTCGCGCTGCTCACGCTGATACCGCGCGCGCGCATGCAACAGGTCATTCGCGGGATGATGGTTCTCGCGGCGTTCACCACGGCGGGGGTCGTGGGGATCACGGGACATCGCGGGGCCATGCTGGTCTATCAATATGGCGTAGGCACAAAGGCGCTCGCGTTGTCCGCGGTTCCGGCTTCCGGGGCCGCGCCGGAGGCGTCCCCGCTGACTGCGGCCGATGCCGCCGCGCCGGAGAGGGACCAGGCGCAGCCTTGGCGGCTGCTTTCCGAGTCCAGTTATCAGGAGCGGGTCTGGCCGATTATTGAGCGACACTGTCTGGACTGTCATTCGGGCGAGAAACCCAAGGCGGGGCTGGACGTGTCCACGCTCGAGGGGTTGTCGCGGGGCGGGCGCAAGGCGGGGGCTACGGTGACGCCGGGCGACCCCGGCGGCAGCGTGCTGATCCAATATCTTGAAGGCACGCTGCAGCCGCAGATGCCGTACCGCGACGCGCCGTTGAGCGCGGAAGAAATCGGCGTGGTCCGCGAGTGGATTTCGGGAACGGCTGCCGCAAGTTCCTGAATTTACCGCACTGTGCCCCGGCGTCGGGGACGGCAGGGACGGCAGGGACCGCGAGTTGTCTTTGCGTTCCTCGTGAGATATGCGGTCGCGCCGCCGATGGAAGGAACC
>JAGMZX010000182.1 GCA_018005585.1 Candidatus Hydrogenedentota bacterium
TGGGGTGGTGGGGGGTGAAGGTGAGGGTGACGGTGAGGGGGAAGGCGAAGGCGAGGGGGAAGGTGAGGGCGAGGGCGAAGGCGAAGGCGAAGGTGAAGGTGAGGGCGAGGGCGAAGGCGAAGGCGAAGGTGAAGGTGAGGGCGAGGGCGAAGGTGAGGGCGAGGGTGAAGGCGAGGGCGAGCATTCTGCCGATCAGAATGGTGATTCACGGATCAATCTGACGGAACTGCTTCGCGTCATTCAATTCTACAACTCGGGCGGCTTCCATTGCGCCGATGACCCGGGTTCCACGGAAGACGGCTATGTGCCGGGGCCGGGCGCGAACCAGAGCTGCGCGCCCCATTCCAGCGATTATGCGCCGTCCGGACCGGACTGGGAGATTAAGCTTACCGAACTGTTGCGCCTGATCCAGTTCTACAATTCGGGCGGCTACCATGCATGCCCGGGCGAAGGGACGGAGGACGGATTCTGCCCGGGATTAGCGCGATAGAGTAGAGTCGTAGTCTTTCCGACGCCCGCGTGGGACCCGGTTGGGATTCCGGACGCGGGCGTCATTTCGTCGCTTCACGCATTGTCGATCAGAATGTAAGGAATAACCGCCTTCCTCCAATTCGCGCCGTGGTAACGTCTCGCTTGGTCTTCGGCCAGCGAGACGAAGCTGTCCCACTGGCCGGGATGGATGGTCTGGCAGCCTTCGCTCGATGTTCTCGTATACGAGCCGCGGTGGATATTGATGCCGAAGTGCCCCGTGTCTTCATAGGGCGGGTCGCCGTCGCGAATGACGGTGACCGGACCGCAGCGTTGGCATAACGCCAGATACTTGCCCCGGTGCAGGCCGAACCGGTGCACGAACCAGGCCCCGGCCTTGAGCGACGCCATGCCCTTGCTCGCGCCCGTGCCGTGGCCTGGCCGGAACTTCGAGGGGTCCGTATTCGCGTTGTACGCCGCAAAGGCGCTCGGTGTCTGGAGGAAAATCGCGTCGTCGTAGATGCCGCGGTCGTTGACATTCGGCGCGCCCATCGAATCCCGGTAATAGCCGCGTATGCCCACGACAATCATCGGGTATTTCACGCGGTCAAGCCCGAACGGCCGCAACAATGGCTCGAGTTCCGCGCTGGACAGCCGCGGTCTTCCGGCTGGCGGGAGAATCTGAGCGTGTGACATGAATGCGCCCCATACTGGTCTCTTCGTACAAGCAGGGGCGCACGTTGCACACGTTTGCGGCGCTTGAGGAGCGGGCATCACCCGGTCAGGGTCTTGAGATAGGTGATGCTACGCTCCGCTTCTTCGACGGTGCCGCACTCGACGCTCATGACGATGTCGCGCGGGCACGACCTGAGCACGCGCACCACATTCGGCCAGTCGATGACGCCCTCGCCGCACGCGCAACCCACGGCGGTGCCGGTCACCTTGCCGCGTTCCGCTTCAGCCTGCGCGCGCGGGATTTCCTTCGCGTGCAGGTGCACGAGCCGGTCGTTGACCCGTTGCAGCCACCGGATCGGGTCGTGTCCGCACAGGTAGCTGTTGCCCGTGTCGAAATTGATGCCGATGGCCGGCGAATCAACGAGATTGTGGATACGGTCGAGGCCGTCCGGGTCCTTGCTGTATTGCTGGTGCGGTTCCAGGCCGATCAGAATACCGCGCCGCTCCGCGACGAGCGACGCCTCCTTCAGCACGTAGCGCATCAGCACGTGGTCCTCCTCCTCGGTGGTCCAGGCCGGCTTCGGGCCTTCGTCGGTATTGACCACCGGCGCGCCGCACTCCGCCGCGAAGCGCACCGCCTGTTTCAGGTACTCCGTGCTGACCTCCGGCTTGCACAGCGGGCAATGGGCGGACAACCCCGACAACTGGATGCCCGCGTCCTCGCACGCTTTCTTGACCCGGTACGGGTCGTCCAGCATCGACACGCTGTGGAAGTAACCCGCCTCGCTCAGCAGTTCGCGGCCCAGGTGGACCATCGGCTCAACGTACTCATAGCCGAATTCCGCCGCTTTCCGCACGCCCCACTCGAACGGCTTGTCCGCGTGGCGCACAAATTCCATATTGACTCCAATGCCGATCTTCCCCATGACAAGAACCCTCCTCTCTTGCTGACCCAGTTTGAAAACATACTAGCCCGAGATGTCCACGCGGGACAAGCCGCGCGAACACGTTCTTTACTGAAAAAAGACCGCGCGCCGGCCCGCCTGTGATATGCCAGCCGCCGGGAAATCCGAGTGGGCGTGCGGGAGGAACGCCCGCAAATGCGCCGGGCTTGCATCCAGGTCGTCGCCTGCGGAGTCGCGAGTCGTTTTCCGTTCCGCCTGAGAGAGGTAAGCGACGCGTAAGCCCAAACGAAGGGCCCCTTTGGCGAGACGGGATGCCCCGTTCGACCGCGTAGTCGGTATCCTGGAGCAGAGGCGAAGGGGGGATGTTGTCCGGACGGTGAACACAAACATGGTGTTGGCGCATTGGCTAATCGGGCGGGAGACCGTCGAGGAGGTTCAACGTGGCATGGGGCGTGCGAAATACGGCGAGAAGGCGGTGGAAATATGACCAAAGCAATTGAGGAAGCGGTATGGACAGGGGTTCTCTGTTACAAACAGCTGGTATTTTAGACAATTTCATGTTGTGTTTCAGAACCGTTTTCAAATGCTCCACTCAACGGACAGAAAATTGGTCTCTTACAGGAAAAGATGCCCAGTGGGTGGCGCATCGCTGCCGGGCGCAAGAAAACGAAGCGCGCGAAGAAGGCCGGCCGTGCCGGATTCCTCTTCGCGCGCGTTGGGGCTGGTTGCGCGATGCGCGCTATTCATTCCGCTTCGGGAACGTCTCAGGCGAGCTCCTTGCCCGCATCACCGGCGATGCGTGTCTTGATCCCGAGGTTCAAGCACGTTGCCGCGAGTTCCGGCAGAATGTTGCCGTAACCGACCACGATATGGTTCGACATGTGCGTGGCCATGAGCTGATTGCGGTCGTAGCCGGGGATGTGCACGTTTGCGATGGGCCAGACCGGAGTGGTCTTGTCGAGCCGTTCCTGCACTTCCGGCGCGGGCAGGTCGAGCACTTCGCCGGTGCCCAGGTCCATGCCCATCTCACCGTACTGTTCGTAGCACCGCGCCCACGTGATAAGCCCGGGTTTCGAGATGCCCGAGCACGTGCCTCCGCCGAGCGGGAAATACATGGCCGGCTGCCGGTACACGTGGGTCCTTCTCCATCCGCCGAAGTGGGCGGGCGGCGCGCCGCCGCTGACCAGAAATACCCATACGAATTTCCCGTCATACTCGCGGCCCCACCGCACGTCGTGCAGCGTCGTCTCGGCCGGCATGCCTTTGCGATCATAGATTTCGTTCATGAGCATCTGGGGGATGCCCGCGCCGAGGTCGCCTTCATTGAAATGCGGGATGGCCTTGCCCTGCTTGACGATGGCGCCGGTCTCCGGGCTCTTGATGGGGGGGCGGTCGGCGTTGTTGAGCATACCCTCGACCAAGTCGGACGCGGAGCAGCAGCGCGCGAGACCCAATTGATAGGGAATGCCGATGGCGCTGAGGCCGAAGCGCTCGACCATCCGGCCCGCGGCGGCGTACATCTTCATCTGTGAGATGACCTGCCCATGGACGAGTTCCTTGGAGCCGTCCGTGCCCCAGTGGAAGTTGCAGCCTTTCTTCACAAGCCAGTTCAGGTGGCGCTGCGCTTCCGCGTCGCTCACGAGGTTCATCTCGGCGAGCAAGTCGGATTGATTCAGATACTCGATGGGCATGCCTGCCGCGCCGACGAGCGCGGGGTCCATGACCGCGTTGAGCATGCCCATGCAGCCGGGATCGAACTGGCCCATGATGCGGCGTTTCGTGCGGATGTCTGCCGCGAGTTCGGCGCCAAAGCGCTTCGCGGCAGGCGCGAGGCGCAGCTTCGCGGCGTCGCGCAGGTGAGAAGCGTCGTACTCGATCTTCTGCGTGCGCAGCCAGTTGCCGAGTTGCGTCATGAAGAATTCGTCTTTTGTGAACGCGTCCGTCCAGAGCCGCGCATGCGGGATGTGCAACCGGTGCAGCGACCCCGAATGATTGAGCAGCGCGACGAGGCCGGGCCAGGTGCCGTCGAAATTCGCGAGCAGCAGGATGGGGCCCTTGTGGGTCTGGAGCGGCCCGCACACGTGGTGCGAATAGGCCCAGCAACTCAGCACGACGACGACCGGCGCGTTGGGGTCAATCTTCGAGAAGACCGCCGCGCCTTCGCTCTGGCGCGTAATGAACCCATGTTTCTTCTTTGCGTCGTACTTCGTAAGCGTTTCCGTCTGGACGCCCAACTTGCGAAAGGCCTTGGCCACTTCCCGAAGCGTCAACTCCTGCATCGGCCAGCACTCGACGCAGGCCGAGCTGCGAAAATCGCCGTTCGAGATCAGATAGACCTTCTCAATGCGTTTTGCCATGCTCGATACTCCCTTCCGTCTTGCGGCGCCCTGCACGGCCACCGCCTCCAATTCGTTGAGACAACCGCATAAGAATAGGTCGCAACGCCGCCGAAATCAAAGCGGGGAACGTCTTATCCGTGCTCCATCCTTTGTTGTACTGCATTCGCAAAAAGATGACGCGTGCATGCGCACGGCATTCCGGTGACTCGCGATGACCTTTCGTGGGCATATCAAGGACCGGGCCGTCATCTTGAACGAGCCGGCGGCGCTGCCCGGCGGCGCGCTGCTTGAGGCGCCCTTACCCGACGCGGGAAACGTCGCGTTTGCGCACCGGATGCGGCCGGTTATCGGGGTTGCGCCCAATTTGCCTTCTGACATGGCAAACAGGCACGGCCACCATATCCGCATGGCACGCCGCGACCATGAACAGGCTGTTCGCCGACAGCCATTGCTTCTTTGCGTTTCTGAACCAGACTTGCCCGCAGATCATTTAAAGACGGCAGTGTTTTCGCCGGAATGAATGAACGGGGATTGTCCGATGCGCTTACCGACGGTCGGCACTTCGCGCACGCGTGTTTCAACGCCGTGTCCGCTCGATTCTCTCGCCAGGGTGCGCGCGTATGTCAATGGACCGAAATCGAGCCGCTTGCGGCGCGGCGGTGTGCGTCGTATTGTATGTGCACGAGAATCAGACAAGACTCTCGCGCAAGGGAGGTCGTGCAATGCAAATCTATGGCAAGCGGTATTCCGTGGCGGACCTGCGCCGCCGCGTCGGTAACATGGACCAGATCGCGGGCGTTCGCGTCGTGCAGCTCGACGACGGCAACGAACGGCCCGCGCGCGCAGCCTTGATCCACACGGGCAGCGGCCTGGAACTCACCGTGGTGCTCGATCGCGCGCTGGACATCGCTTCGGCGGCGTTTCAGGGCAAGGCGATGGGCTGGCGCTCGACCACCGGCGACGTGGCGCCGCAGTACTTCGAGGCGGAAGGCATCCGCTGGCTGCGCAGCTATTTTGGCGGTCTCGTGACCACGTGCGGGCTGACCAACGTGGGCGCGCCCGCGCCGGGCTTGCGCACGGCCCTGACGGGGGAGGGCCTGCACGGGCGAATCGGCAACACGCCCGCGCGCAACGTAAGCGTCGTGCAGGAGTGGCAGGGCGATGATTACGTGCTTCAGGTGTCCGGTACGATGCGCGAAACGAGCGTGTTCGGCGAGAACCTCTCCTTGACGAGAACCGTCTCGACCCAATTGGGCGCAAAACGGTTCTTTATTCATGACGTCCTGACGAATGAGAGTTTCAAGACGACGCCGTTCATGCTGCTGTACCACTGCAACATCGGTTGGCCCGTGGTGGATAAGGGCTCGGAACTCATTACGCCGAGCCGGCATGTCGCGCCGCGCGATGCGGCCGCGCAGGCGGGGAAAGAGGAGTGGTTCCGGATGGACGGCCCCATCCACGGCTATGCGGAGAAATGCTACTACCACGACATGGTCCCAGCAAGCGACGGGACCGTTACCGCGGCGATTGTGAACGACGGCTTCGCGCGCGGCGAGGGTTTCGGCGTGTACGTGAAGTACCGCAAGAGCGAGATGCCGCGCTTCGTCGAGTGGAAACAGATGGGCGAGCAGGACTACGTGTGCGGTCTCGAACCTGCGACCTGCGGCGTCGAGGGCAAGCACATCGACCGCGAACTGGGCCTCTTGCGGGAATTGCAGCCGGGCGAACGCCGCGAATTCCACCTCGAATTCGGCGCGATCACCGAGACCGCCGAGGTAAAAAAGCTGCGCGCCGCCCGCGCGAAGGTCAAAACCAAGATCGTCGACAGCTACAAGCAGTTTGTAGAGTAACAGTGCGGGTAAGGACCAAGAAGACGCAAGGTGCCAGAAGGACGCTATCTGGCTGCCCTTTTGAGGCCATTCCGCGGTTTTGACTCCGGTATCGCCATCCCGCGCATGATCGACCCAGTATTTTGGGGTCACGACGAAGATGGGCCACGGCATGCGCCAGGGGTTGTCCGCTTCTTCCGCGTGCCACAAGCCGGAAGGGAAGCGGTTGACGAGCAGGCGGCGGATACCATGCGCGTAAACCGGACACGACTCGGGATAACGCCGAATGCGCGGGACCGTTTTGTCCATCTCGGCGAGGAACGCATCGCCGACTCCTCGCGCTGAAGGTTCGTACCAGTGAAAGGCGTCGCGGAGTTCCTGTCTTGCGATGCCGAGAAACGCGACCCCTCATGCTGCCTGAACTCATTCCTCACCGATTCATACGGATGCGCCTGTTGACGGTCTGCAAGAAAGGCCTGCCTGGGCCGGCGCGCCTCTTTCGCCTACGCCTGACCCTTGGCCGTATCCAGACGTCTGACTTGGGCAAGCAGAACATCTGCTGGGACCATCTTCTCTGCGTCGGACAGTTCGCGGGCCTTTTCTCCGAGTTCCTGCAAGGCCATCGAAAATGACCTCATTGTATTCTTCATGGAATATGCCGGTGTCTTTTCTCGACGGCAAATCCTGCGGGAAGGCACGCGGATCTCTTACCGGTCGAGGCCGGTTCTGCTATGAGCACCCGCCGGCCCCTAGAGCAGGCCTTTTCCTTCAAACACGGGCGGGACTTGGAGTCCGAGGTACTGCAGGGCCGTGACCCCGATATCGAGTAACGTCGGGTTCTCTGCTACCTTCTGGTTGGCGAACAGGACGCCGGGCGTGTCGGCTACGTCGGAACTGGCGTGCTCGCCGCTCCATTTGTCGTCGTTCGGAGAAAGAATCTCTTTGGGGGCAGCGCCCGCCGCCGAAGCCTTCGCGGTCTGATAACCCTCCGCATAACCCAACTGGATATCCGGTGACTCGATCTTGGATTCGCCCTGGTCGCCGTGCAGGTCATAGACCTGGCCGAAAATCTTCTCGCCCGTGGCCGGGTCGGCGACTTCCCGCAATTTGCCGCGGATTTCCTCGATCAGGGCGGGCGCGTCCTCGGGCGCGACAATGCCTTGGCCTTCGCGTCCGCGCAGGTTGAGAAAGATCATGCCCAGCCCGAGGCCATAGGCGCGCGTACGCGGCCAATCGAAGCCTTGCAGGTATTTCTCGTCCGTGAACGCGGTTGCCGGGTCGGTCTGCCCCTTGACGGCGAGGTAGCCGTTGCGAATGAGCCAGGTATTAACGCTGAATCCCGTGCGGAAGCTGTGGAACCCGTGGTCCGATATGACCATGAGCAGGTCGCCGGGCTGGAGCCGCGCCATCACGTCGCCGATGATGCCGTCCATGGTCTGGTAGGTGTCCTCGACGGCGCGCCCGTACTTGGCGGCGCCTTCCGGCGTGTACAAAGGGTGTTTCGGGTCGCGGAAACGCCAGAACATGTGCGAAACGCGGTCGGTGGCCGTCCATGCGGCAACGAGCAAGTCGAAATTGCCGCGGTCGATCTCGTCCAGACAAAGCTGGCGGCGCCAGGCCATGGTGCGCTTCACGTCTTCGAGGAACATATCCTCCGTCAGGTCGCCTTTTTGCAGCGCCTTCGTGTCATAGACCCAACCGATCGTCTTGAAAAGGCCATAGCGGTCGGCGAGTTCCGCGGAATAGGCTGGCGGCTCGCTGATCGGGATCATCGGTTCGCGCGGGTGCATCTGAAGACAAGTCATGTAGATGCGCACCGGCGCGTCGCCCTGCATAAGATGGAAGCGGCTGATGGCCCGCACGTGGTACTTCGGCGAGAGCGGGAACGTCCATTCCATCCAGGGCGACCACTCGCCCTCGGCCAGCGTGACCGTCTGCTCTTGCACGCGAATCACCGCCTTCTTTGCGGCCCGGTCGGCCGTTACCTCGACCGGGACTTCGGCGTACTGCCCGCGCTTGCCCGGGATGCCGATGCCCGGAACCGGCACCGTCGCCGTGTCGCCTTCAAATTTCAACGGCAGACGCATGCCTCCGGCGACCGGCTCCGGCTTCGCGAAATCCTCGGAGAAAGCGAAATAGGTGCTCTGAGTGCCGCGGATATCGGGCACGTCCAGTCCGCACAATTGACAGCAGGCATCGGTCAGGTCGTCGGCGGGATAGGCGAACGGCACGACCAGCGCTTTCACGCGCGCGCCCTGGTCGCTCGCGACTTTCCAGAAGGTTTCGCCCTTGCGATAGTTCATATACGAGGCAGGGTTCGCCAGCGCGCCGTCCGGGGCGAGGTCCGGCTGTTTCGTGAGGCCAAAACCCGGCGCGGGAAAGTAGTTGGCAGGGTTGCGCCGCAGAAAATCAAAAATGCCATGATTGACCGGGGTGCGGCACGTGGCGAAGTTCGACCACGCCGTCGGCGACTGCGGAGGATTGCTCGACGCGAGCGGGACGAAGGTGCCCGCCCCTTCGAGTTTCGCTACGTTCGGCAATTCGCCCGCATCGATCATCTGGCGCGTGATCTTCGGGTCTACCCCGTCAAAGCCGAGGATGATGACGCGGCCCTTTGCGCCGGGTGGCTGGGCGCAAGCGTGGTGCGCCACATTCGTTATTGTGGCGCACGCCAAGGCAACAACGCACCAGGAAAAACCTGAAAACACAGCGGAATTAAGTCGCATTACGTTCGTTCTCCGTGAAAAGCCTCATTCGCGCACGTAAAAGAAGAGAAATCCTAGCGCATACGATCACGCCATGACAAACGCCGCGCGCCGGTTTGCGCGCTCTTGAACCATGCAGCAGGCATCTGTGGTTTACAGGGTTGTGTCAGCTTCGCTCGCGGCCGCTGCGGCAGCATCCGTCCGGGCAACCTCGAGCGGCGCCGCGCCAGCCGCGGGAACAACGCGGACGGTGGACATGTAGCCGTTGTGGTCGCTCAGCAGCCGGCCGTTATGCCGTTCCAACTCCGCGAAAGCGACCATCTCGAATGTGTACGCGGGGTCGGCGATGCCGAAAATGTTGTCGATGCGTTTCTGGTCGTCCATCAGGTGTACCAGGCCGATGTCGCGGACCAGCAGGTCGTATTCCGGGTTGCCCGGGCGGCAGTTGAAATCGCCGACGAAGAACGCCGGGCCGGTGTTCGTGCGGGTCTCGTTCACGAAGAGGGCTGCCTCGCGCATCTGTTGCATGCGCACTTCCCTGTTGGCCGCGCGGCCGTAATTGGCCTGCGCGTGGGTATCATAGAAATCAATGATGCCTGCCGGATGTTCGATTCGCGCCAGGGCGACGCCCTTGCCCGCCCACCAGTCGCCTTCCCAGAGGCGGAACCATTCGTTGCTTGCGGTGTAGCGGTGGAAGAGCGTCTCTTTGATAGGCCAGGCACTCATAATCAAAAGGCCGCTGCCGAGCGTGGCGCTTGGGAAATACTCGTGGTATCGCAGCCGCGACCCCGCCAAAGCGTCAATCAGGATCCCGCGTTCTTCTTCGGCGAAGACCTCTTGAAATCCTGCGACATCGGGGTCGATCCGGGTGAGCAGGTCCCCGATTGCGCGCATGCGTTCCGCGCGGTTCCGGCCGACGACCCACAGGTTCTGCACGTTGAACGTGACCACCTTCAGTTCGACGGGGGTGGTCATGCGCGGCGGAGGCGACTTCAGCAACGCACTGCTGGCGATATCGGTCTCCGAGCCGGTGCGCCCATTCACGAAAACCGCCGCGCATATGATGACGGCGAACAGGCAGGCCACGCCTGCCAGAACCACGGCGCTGAACCACACCATCGCTTTGCGCATCTTCCTGCTCCAAGTGCCGGCAGGGTCCCGCCCCTTGCGTCAGGGGGAGCGCGCCCTGCCGTCCGTAGTCA
>JAGMZX010000183.1 GCA_018005585.1 Candidatus Hydrogenedentota bacterium
GCGCGATTCGTGTTCCCGCGCAGACAAGTTGGCATGCGGTACTCAAAATCGGGCCGCAGATTTCTCTTGCAGAAAGCCTCAAGTGTACCGTAGACTGTGCCCTGCAGATTGAACAATATGCCGCACATGGGCAACATGTGGCGCCGAGCCTAACGACTGAAAGTACCTGGTCTTTCGTAACTGGTAATGATTCTAATGGGTTATGAACCCCTCCCCCAGCATGCTCGTAACCCAAGGGTCGGAACGGACGGGATGTGCAGGGTCATGACGCCGACGCTGTTTTCCGTGAGTTATGCGGGGTTGTGGGGCCAGGCGCGGCTGGACCTGCCGGGGTTCCTCCGCAAGGCCGGGGAACTGGGTTATGCCGCGGTGGAACTGATGGGCAAGCGGCCGCATCTTTCGGTTGTGGATACGGATGACGCGGCGCTGGACGCGATACGCGCGGCGGCGCGCGAATCCGGGGTCGATATCGCTACCATCGCGGGGTATACGGATTTCACTGCCGGCCGGACTGCGCCGGAGGTCCCGTCCGTCGAGATACAGGTCGCGTATGTGGACGCGCTGGCGCGGCTGGGCAAGGCGCTCGGCGCTAGACTCGTCCGCGTGTTCACGGGGTACACGACGGATCCGGACGCATACGCCGCGGACTGGGACAAGTGCGTCGCGGCGGTGCGCGCGTGCGCGGATGCCGCAGCGGAACACGGGTTGCTGCTGGGTGTGCAGAACCACCACGATGTCGCCGTGGGCGTGGAAGCGTACCGCGAGTTCCTCGACGAGGTGAATCATCCATACTGCCGCGCCATGTTCGACCCGTGGTCCGTCGCGCTGCAGGGCGGGGACCTGTACGCGGCGGCGAAGGCGCTTGCGCCGCGCATGGCGCAGACCACGCTCGCGGATTACGTGCGCCTGCCGCGTTACGAATATGTGCCGGGGCTGGTGAATTACCGCGAGATGGCGGCAATGGTGCGGGCCGTGCCGCTGGGCGACGGGTTTATCGATTTTGAGGCGTTCTTTGCGGGCCTGAAGGACGGCGGGTTCGACGGCGGCGTCGCCTACGAGATGTGTTCGCCGTTGCGCGGCGGCGGTTCCATGGCAAACCTCGACGCCACGGCGCGCAAGAGCCTGGAGGTCATAGAGAAACTGATTGCGTGAGCGCAACCGCCGGTTTCGGGGACGCCACGCGGCGACGCGGGGAGGCATAGCGACCCATGACGCGTTTTGGTTTGCTGGACTGGGTGATTGTGGCTGTCTACTTCCTCGCCATCGCCTCGATGGGCCCGATCTTCGCGCGCCGCAACAAATCCACGGAAGGCTATTTCGTCGGCAACCGGTCCTTTCCCGCGTGGTTGTTGGGCTTGGCGATGTTTGCGACATCGATCAGTTCGATCACCGTGGTGGCGTATCCAGGCGACGCATACCGCACCGGTTACCTGCGGCTCTTACCCGCGTTTATGCTGCCTTTCGGAATACTCCTGGCGTCGCGGATATTCCTGCCGTATTTCCGGCGCAGCCGGTGCACGTCGGCGTTCGAGTACCTGGAAGGCCGGTTCGGGCCGGGCGTGCGGCTGTACGCGTCGTGCACGTTCGTGTTCGGCCAGGTCATGCGCATCGGCACGATCCTGTACCTGGTCTCGCTCGTGTTTCAGCAGATGACCGGCGCGACGCCGTACGTCTGCATCGTCGCGGGCGGGCTCGTCATCGCCACCTACACGGTCGCGGGCGGCATCCGCGCCATTGTCTGGGCGCAATTCCTGCAGACGTTCCTGCTGTGGTTCGGCTCCGCGCTGTGTTTCATCACGGTCGTGCGCGGCATTGACGGCGGCATCGGCACGATTGTCTCGACGGCCATGGCGGACGGCAAGTTTCTCTTCGGCGACCCGGCCACGCCCGGCGGGCCGGTCGTGTCCGCACCGTGGATCGCGTTGCGGGAGAAAGCGATCCTGATGATGCTGCTGATGGGGTTGATGAACTGGCTCACGGAATACAGCAGCAACCAGAACGTGATTCAGAAATACGTGGCCGCGAAGAACCCCAAGGAGGCGACGCGCTCGATCTGGATTTGCTGCTTCTGCAGCGTGCCGACATGGGCTTTCTTCATGTTCCTCGGCACGAGCCTGTACGTGTATTTCAAGCTCCATCCGGACCTGCAGTCACAGGCTATCTTCACCGGCGCGGAGGGCGCGAAGGCCGAATCGATCCTGCCTTATTTCTGTGTCCAGGCGATTCCATCGGGCCTCGCGGGGCTGGTGATCGCGGGCATTCTCTCCGCAGCCATGTCCGCGTCGTCGTCGAGTATCAGTTCGATCTCCGCGGTCACTATCACGGACATTTATCGCCGCCACATGGTGAAGAACCGCGACGAGCGGCATTACGTGTTCGCCGCGCGCCTCGTCTCCGCGGTTAGCTGCCTCCTGATGATGGGTTGCGCAGCGCTCTACCTCGAGATGACCAAGCTGACGCTGCAGGACACGGGCTCGAAGATCGGGGCCATCATCGCGGGCGGACTGCTTGGGTTGTACGTGCTCGGATTCCTGACCACGCGCGGCGACGGGCGCTCGGTGGCGGCCGGCATCGCGTGCACCGTGCTGTTCAGCCTGTACATCACGGCCATTGAGACGCAACTGATCACGGCCGAGGGGCTCAAGTACTGGCTCGGCCTGCCGGAGGCCGTAGCGGGCTGGCTGGCAAAGCCCATTCACACGTACTACACGGGGATATTCGGCAATATCATCATGTTCGTCGCCGGTTACGGGGCGGCGTGCCTCTTCCAGCGGCAGCGCCGCGACCTGACCAATATGACGGTCTGGACGCAGCAGGAAACCGCGGACGAGGAATAACGCCAATGGAAGCAACGCCGGTCTCGAGGCGGTCCTTTCTCGCGGGCGCGGCCGCGCTGACGGGGCACGCGCTCCTGGTGCGCGGCGCGGAACCGTCCGGCGCGCGGGCGCGGGGGACACAGCGCCGAAGCTGCTATATCAACTTTGCCGAGCATCTGCTGAACGCGTTCAACCCGAACATGTTCTATCCCGGCCTGCCGTACCGCTGGCAGGACGCCGACTGGTTCCGCTTCCTCGACATGATAGGCGATTTCGGGTTCACCCACTTCGAGTTCTGGCTCGTGCCGCGCCTGTTCAGCCGCGCCGGATTGACCGAGCCGTTCGGCCTGGAATTTCAGCGGCAGATGAACGCGATCATCGAGCACGGGCGCACCCGCGGCGTGGGCGTCAAACTGCTCGCGGCCTTGACCACGGTCGGCGACGCCTGGCACACGCACTGCCCCAATATTCCCGAGGAATGGGCCGAGTGCCGCATCCTTTGGGACGAATGGACGCGCCGCCTGTCCGGTCTCGGTGTCGTGGGCATCTTCCCGGGCGATCCCGGCGGCTGCTCGCGCAACGGCTGCACCGCCCGGACGTTCATCGACCGCGCGCTCGAAATCGCGGAACTGGTGAAGCAAAACCAGCCGCGGGCGGAAATCGAGATCGGCACGTGGGGTACGCCGTTCTGGGGCTGGGGCGTGATCGAGGGGCCGCCGGACTGGCAGGGCGAGTTTATTCAGAGCATCCAGGGCACGGCATGGCGATTCGACAAGAAGCGCGCGGACGACTCCATGACGTATTTCCTGAAACGGCTGGCGGATTTCCCAGGGGATACGTCCGTCGCCATCAATCTCGGGTTCAACCCCGACGGCAACCCGGAGGCGGCCAACGGCGAACAGGACGCGCGCCCATGGGCCAACGAAATCGCGAAAACGCACCGCATCCTCACTTGGGATTTCAGCCTCACCGAAGGCGAAAACGCGATTCTCCCCCACTACCGGTTCGAGCGGCTGTTCGCGCAGCGACGCAAGGAACGCGACGCCGCACCGTATTCGGGCGGCATCTGCTTCACCATGACGCCGCTGCTGAACCAGCTTTCTCTGTACGAATCCGCCCAGTCGTTCTTGAACCCGGACGCCGCCGCGAACGCGCTGGCGCGTGGATTCTACAGGCGGCTCTTTGGCCCCGAAGCGGAGGCGTTGTGCGACGTATTGCCCTTATTCGAAATCGTGCCGGACTGGGGCAACTACGCGCGGCTCGACATCTCGCGCGCGGAATATCATAAGCGCATGAGCGATGGAGCGGAGCTGCTGCGCGCGCTCGAAGGACGGGCAAGCGGCGATGTCCCCTTCCACCCTGATATCGAGACGTACCGGAAGAACCTGTTGTTCTTTTTCGAACTGCTCGCGGACGTGACGGCGTCCTCGCCGGATTTCGACGCGATCGCGCGCCGCTATTGGGAACACGTATACGCTATCTACGACCATCTGCCCAAACACGTGGATCCGCGCCCGCAGGCCGCGACGCAGCGGCTCGTCCGTTTCTTCGACCCGCAGTGGGACCGAGCGGCCGTCGGCGCGCTGCCGGAGCGCTGGCTGTCATAGCTGCAGCGTGAGCGCGCGCGGGCCGTCCAGGTCATACGCGCGCTCGACGCCGTCAGGGCCGGTGAGGCGGATATTGCCCGAGCCGTTCACGTCAAGAAGGGTCTCGCGCGCATTGTGTTGCCGCACCAGCACGTTGACCGGCGAGTCGCACCCGATTTGCAAGGGAATGCGCACGATCGCCGCCGTCTCGTCTTTTTCGAGGACAATTTCCGTCCTCACCGATGCGCCGTCCGCCGTCGTTATGAAGTCATGCTGGACACGGTGTCCCCGCGAGTCGAAGTGATAGACCATATGCAGGTCGCGCGCGCCCGGCCAGCCATAGACGCCGCCGTTCATCGTGATGATGCGTTCCTTGCCCTTTACGCAGCCTGCATGCGCCTCCTCGACGGTGATCGGGTACATCTGTTGCGGTAATGAGACGAAGGACAGCGTGACAGGCTCGTTGTAGTACGCGTAGAGATTGCCCCACCGCAGCTTGTTGAGCACATCGCGATAGAGGCCTTCCTCCGTGCCCGCGAGCGCCGGATCGCTCAGCGTAATCGGCGTGGGCAGCAGCGGCACGTCGGGGCCTTCGTTCACCTCCTTGTCCGTCATGAGCGGCAACGAGCAGATCGTGCGCGTGGGCACGACGCCGTTCGCGATGACCACGCCGCCCTTGCCCCAGATCTTGCGGCACCACGCGATCATCGCGTCCTGGCTGAGCAGCAGCACCGAACCCTTCTTGCGCGTTATTTCGTGTGTGACCGGGTCGATATCGGCGCTGCGGCCGTCCCAGCGGTCGTAGGTGTATTCGCCGCCGTAGCCCCAGAGGAACCCGTCCGCGAACACGCCGCGGCAGCCCATCTCGTCCATCATGACCTCGACGCTGTCGAGCATGGCCTTGCCGAAGCTGTTCTCCAGCGTCGGATAGAAAATCCACCAGCGCCAGTTCTGCTCGTACCGTTCGCGCGAGAAGTAATTGCCGCTCCCGTAGTCGTTCGGATACACCGTCTGATTGCCCATCGCATCGAGCACGCGCGAGTCTGGAAACAATTCATCGGGCCGGTTCGTCGCGTAGAGCTGGTGCGCGACGTGGAACATGCCCTTGATATTGGGCCGCACCGCGTACAGCCGGTCCATCATCTCGCGGATGCGCCGGCGTTCCAACGGATGCTCGACGAACTCGATGCCCTCGACGGAGATGCCGGGATCGTCCGTGCACCACGACAGGCAGAACACGGTCGCGTATGCGGCGTTGCGCTGTTCGAAGTATTCCGGGCCGGGGATCAGGCTGGCGTCGCGCTTCTGCTGCGTCCCCTGGAGGAACGCCAATGCTCCGTCGACGCGAACGCTGTTGCGCCCCTCGTTACGGCGAATCGCGTTGACCATGTCAAAATAGTCGCCGCTGCTGTTCAGGTAGACGGCCCATTCGAGCGTATAGGATGCGCCCGCATCGAGCGCGAATTCGTCCGTGGACAGTTCGATTTGCCCCGCGCCGTCATATGCGCCGCGGCTCTGCACAATAAACACGTCGTCGACGGGAACCAGGCCCGCGCCGAGACCGGCACTGCTCAGCAACAGCGTCGGGCTGCGATTGATGCTGCGCCGCGCGACGGGCTTGACCGTGGCGCGGCCGCCGACATACACGACCGCATCGTCCGAGGCAGGCCCGGCCAGCCGATGACGGATGAGCAGCCCCACCGGCGCTGGCGATGCGTTGCTCACGGTGTCGCGCACCACGACGCGGTCCGGCTCCGGCGTAACGCGTCGCGTAATTCCGTAATGTGCGCCTGTGGCGCTGACCGCGTATTCCTGGTCCGTTGTAATCCGCCAGTCCGAGTTCACGGCTGCCGTTGCTTCGTCATCAACTCCAAACGTGTTCCAGCCGCCGCCCGGAACGCTGAACACGGACTCGACGGCGAGTTCCCGGCCCGCGGCCTTGATGATCAGGCCGCCTCCGGCGGCGGCGCGCGCCTCATACGCCGGCGGCGGCACGATTTCAGGCAGCGCCGCCGCCGTTTTCTTCCGTGGCGACGGCGGAACGAACGGCGCGGCGGGATAGTGAAATCCAACGCCGTCGGATGCTTCGCGCGCGGGGCTTTCCAGGACCGCGCGGAGCAGGTAGGTATCCTCCGGCAGTCCTTTCAGGTCGAGCGCAACGGCGGCGCGCGCTTTTCCGGCGGAGGCATCGACAGGCATTTCGACGGCCACCGTGTTGTCGTTTTTCAGAATTTGCACCAAGACCCGCTCCGTGTCTTGGAGCGGCTGCACCCCGAAGGTATCGACTTCGACGAACGCCTGCGCTTCGTCGTGGTAGATGTGCGGCGTGATTTGTATTCTCCCGCGCAGCGTGTCCTGCGCGCAGCGCCCCGCTCCGCGCCAATAAGCGTCGATAATCTCGCTGTCGCGCAGTGCGCGGTCGTAGACCGACAGTTCTTGGATGGTCCCAGCGAAAGACTGGCCCGGCGCGCTAATCTTGAACGATACCGGCCCCGGGTCCGGCGCTTTCGCCGCGAATTCCGCGTCGCGCCGGCCGTTGACATAGATCACGACCCGTTCGCCGCACCGGGAGACGGCCACAAACGCGGTCCGCCCATTTTCGAGCGCCGTGCCGCCGAAGCCGTGCTGGTCCGCGCCGTCCTGACTTGACCGGTACATGACCTTGGCCGTTGCGCCGTCGATCCGCACCAGGAATCCCGACTTGCGGTACTCCTCGCAATCGACGATGGTCCAATTCGTGGTCTCATCCGGAAACGGCGACGCGTCGAGCCGCACCCAGGCCAAGAAGGTCGCATCGCCCGCGAGTTTCAGCGCGGCGTCGTCGCCGAAATCGACGTAGTCGCCCGAGCCGTCGAAGTTCAGGCACTGGACGCCGTCCCGCGAGGTCCAGGTCGCGCCAGCGATAACGCCGTGATGGCCGTTGCCGCTGCGGTCGTGCAGCACCTCGCCCCGGCCCTCGCCGAACACGTAATGGGCGATCGGCCCGCGCGGTTCTTCCGGGAACCCGGCCACGGAGACCAACCCGGCCAGAAGGATCGCGAAAAGCAGACGGTGATTCGATTTCATGGGCTATTACCCTCCCCTGCTTCACACATGATAGCGCAAAGACGGGTGCTTTGTGGTAGATGACGTGGGACTCATGGGACAAATGGGACGTATGGTTTTCAGGGGCAGGTGCGTTTTTTTATGAGCGCGGGTCCTCGTTTCTTCTCTGGCGGTTGCGTTCGGCCAAGCGGGCGCGGAACATGCGCTCGCGCAAGCCGCCTTCGTTGACGAAGTCCCGTTCAAGCCGGCGGAGCTGCTGATCGAGGAGATAATTGGTCTGGTGAATCAGACAGACGATGATATTGGCCACGGTTTCCGGTGGACGGCTCTCAACAAAGGTCCGATAAGTCGCATAGGATACATCAGTCCCATTCGCCATATTGCGCGCGTAGCGTGCTTCCCGGCTGTCCTTGTCCCAAAGGCGCAATCCACGTGTCCGCAGGAAGTCGCGGTAGTCGGCAAGGAGTTCCTCGAGACTGGCGCGGGCGACGTTGGTTAGTTTGATTTCCGTCTCCTTGGATGTGCCGGAAGCCATGCTGCCTTCGATGATATTCTGCTTACCGGACCGGGCCGCCTGGATCATCTGATCGCGGGTGCGGTCGTATTTGTCGAGGAAGTGGTCGCAGAAAGAGACGGTCGCGTCATAGACGATCTCGGCTTTCCGATAGGAAAGAAGGTCAGCGTAACCGCCATGAGGCGGGATAGAGCCATAAGCCATGGGGCGCTCCTCCCGTGGCCGGCAAGCCGGCCTCTCCCCTGTGTCTCTTCATGTCCCATCAGGTTAGATACTGTGCCGCACGTGCTTCAAGTATCCCGGAATGCCGCCGGAACGCTGCGCGGAAAGACTTGAAGCGCGCAGTGTGCCGTCGGCTGAATTGCGGAAGATCGCGGCCTCACTCTTGCCCTGCGCCGGGTCCCCAGATGTTGGTTTTGCCGTCGTTGGGTTGGGGGGCGCCGGGCGTGCTGCGGCCTGACGCGACGTAGCTTTCGAGCAGGCGTGTGAGCCGTTCGACGATCTCGGGATGTTCCGCTTCGAGATTCGTCTTTTCGCCGGGGTCGTCCGCGAGGTTGTAGAGTTGAACACGGTGCAGGTTCCCCTTGCGCGCGTCCTTTGGTTTCGGGTCGCTCCAGCCGCCGGAGTGGCCGCACAGGATCAATTTCCACGGTCCCTGCCGGATGGCAAAGAACCCGCTTACCGAATGATGCACCGTCGCCTCGCGCACAGGTCCCTGCGTCTCGCCGGTCAATGCGGGCACGAGGCTGACGCTGTCTTCGGCCGCGTTGTCAGGCAGCCTTTCCCCGACGATGGCGGCAGCGGTCGCCATCAGGTCCGTGAGGCATATTGTTTCTCCGTACGTCGCGCTTGCGGGCACGCGGCCGGGCCAGCGCGCGAGGAACGGGATGCGGTGGCCGCCGTCGAAGATATCCGCTTTGTGGCCGCGGAAATGATAGCTGGGATAGTGCCCCTTCGCATGTAGCTCGTCAAGACCCGCCATCGGCGCGCAGCCGTTGTCGCTCGTCACGATGAACAGGGTGTTCTCGAGCATCCCGGCCCGTTCGAGCGCGTCGCGCACCTGCCCGACGGTCCCGTCGACCTGCGCGACGAAGTCGCCGTATTCGTTCGTGTTGGTGCTGCCTGCGTACGGGGTAACCGGCAGTATGGGCGTGTGGGGCGCGTTCAGCGGGAAATAGAGAAACAGCGGTTCGCCCGCATGTTCCCGCGCGTGTTCGTCGATGTATGCGACGGCCTTGTTCGTGAGCGTGGGCAGCACGTCCTCGGGCCGGAAGCCCGGCGCGCATTCGCCTTCGCGAAACAGTTGTTTCCCTTCGCGGCCGGGCGCGGTTTCCGCCGGCGCCTCGACCACGCGGTCGTCCTCCACGTAGCAATAGGGCGGCATATCCAGGGAGGCCGGAATGATAAAGGAGCGATCGAAGCCGAGCGCGCGGGGGCCGTCCGCGACAGGCTGTGCGTAATCCACGTTTCCGGACCGCGGCATCCGGCCGTTCGTGGCCGTCCAGCCGAGGCCCAGATGCCATTTCCCGACGCACACCGTCCGGTAGCCCCTCAACTTGAGGAGCGAGGCGACGGTCATCCGCCCCGTCTCAATCAGCGGCGTGTCGTAGCCATTCAGCACGCCCTGCTTCAGCCGTGACCGCCACGAGTAACGTCCCGTGAGGATACCGTAGCGCGTCGGCGTGCACACGGCGGAACCCGAGTGCGCATCCGTGAAAATCATGCCGTCGCGCGCGATCCCGTCAATGTTCGGCGTCGGGATTTTGCACTCGCTGTTCAGACAGGTGACGTCGCCGTAACCGAGGTCGTCCGCGAGGATGTACACGATGTGCGGCGGCGGTTCCGCCGCGCGCGCGGCCGCCCGCCGTCCGAAGGCTGCGGCCATAGACCCCATCAAGACACCGCACAGAAACGACCGGCGATCCATGCGCCTCCCCTCGTTCGCGTTCTCTATCCATTGAAATACAGGTATGCGCCCAGAATGATGATCAACACGGCCGCGGACGCGGCGACATCGCCCCAGCCCCAGCTGCCGCGCGATTCGCGCCGGTGCGCGTCGGTAATCGTGCCGAACGTGAGCCCTTGCAGTCTTGCCAGGTCCGGCGCCTCGGTAA
>JAGMZX010000184.1:0-4501 GCA_018005585.1 Candidatus Hydrogenedentota bacterium
TTGGCAGCACTGACTTCCTCTTGATAGTAGAGGTCGCCCGGCTGACCGCCATCGTCGAGGCGGAACTCAATCAAGAAAGCGTTCCCATCCCTCGTGCACACTTCGGGCACCTCAGGTCCGCACGGAATCGGCAATGAAAAGGGTGTGATATCCAATCCCCACCACCGGATGTGCACAATATCCGCTGCTATGGCCGAGAAATTGTCAAAAACAGCCCTTTCGGCAACGTACAGTTCGCCGTAGAAAGCCGGATCACCTGGCAACGCCGGAGGCTGGCCATATAGCGTATCGCCGGGGCAGGAAACCGCCTTCGGGTCGGTCTTTGGGTCCGGTCCATGCCCCGAGACCACGGACAGGGAAGCGAACAGTACATAACAGGCACAAATGGCGAACGCAGCGCCGACAGAGAATGACCGTGTCCTGGATTTCATTTTTCCTCCTTCCCCCGAACGCGACCCGTCCGGATAGCATCACATGAATGTTCGCCTGGTCACGGTCGCGTGTGCTCGTCTGCCCAGTTTCTCACGCGACCCTCATCTATCCGCCATCGCCCAGAAATCCAACAATATCACTGCAGAACTGTGGTCCCCGGCGCTCACAACTTATGACGCGCAAATTACATCTGTCGCCGCGCGCAGGCCGCACCGTTGAAGCCCTCGACATGCGCGCCTCATTCACCCGTTCAAGTATGCACTCAGCGGGGCATTATGTCAACGGGAATTGTGGCATGGGAATTGTGGCATGGGGTCTGCGTCATAGACAAGGGTTTTGTAGAAACCGCCTTCTTCCAGGAGAGGTTTCATTAATATATAGTAACATATAAGGAGATATCCATGCGGAGACAAGATGAGCTGGAAGCGTGACGGGAAGCGTTATTGAGCCGGATGCGGTTAATCCGCGGCATGAAACGGGGCACGTCAAGTGTTCGCCCGGAAAAGGTGCCTCATAAAGGGCGGAAGGGCCCGGTATTGTTGAGCCCTTACCGGCTATTCGTGCGCCGCGAAGGAAACACGTCTGTCGGGCGCTGGCTGCGGACGCCGCGGGAAGTGACCCAGGTGCGTGAGGATATTGCCGCCTACGGTCGCCTCTTGGTCCCATGCAGGGAGCTTGTGCGAGCCACGGAGGAGTTGGACGACGTGGAACGCGCGCAGGCGCCGCGTGCAGCGCGAGCGCGATATCCGCGAGCGGTGTGGCGAGGGATTATTCGAGGCGGCCTGGATGGGTCTCGAGACCAAGGCACCACGGGTCCAGGGGATCGAGCACCAGCGGTGCGCTGACCTCTCGGTTGCGAAAGAGGTCGACCATCTTGGAAACAGGTGCATATCCCGGTTGTTCCGGCTCCGGCGAACCCGGTTGGCGGGAGCTTCCGTTCCGGCGGATCAACACGGTCAGCGGTTCTCGGCTGAAATTGACGAGGCTCACGGTCAGGCGGCCGTCGTGTTCGGCAACGCGCAGGTTTACGCCCCAGACGGGCGCGCCATCAATGTCTGTGACGCGCACGGGACGCGCACAATTCGCCTCATCGAGGACGGGCTCGAGCAAGACGCGGCAGGCGCGCGCATCCAGGACCCCTGCCTCCGCGATCATCCGTCCCGCGGACCCGGCCTTCGGCAGTTTGTTCCGTGTGCGGCCGTGTTCGTCGCGCGTGAAGCAGTCGCCAATGGCCACGAGTGTGCCGCCGCCGTCCAGAAAGGCCTGTAGCGCGTCTACAGTCGATTCGGAGACATGCGACGTGTTCGGCGCGACAATGACCGCGTATTCACGCAGCAGCCCTTCCGCGGCCTGACTCTCCGTAACGAACGCGGGCGTCGTGTCTGCGAAATACAGCGCTTCGAACGCGGCGATGGCCTGCGTCGTGAACGCGTCAGACGGCCAGAGCGACGCGAACGAGTACAGGATCGCGGCGCCGCTCTCCGCGCGTTGCAGCGCGTGCACCTCCGGCGCAAGCCGGTTCAGGTCGCAGGCGATGCGGCCCAGCGCGCGAACGCAATTCGCGCGCGTGAGTATGTTCTCCGCGAAATCGCCGCCTTGCGCGCGCTCCCAGACCCACGTCGTGGCCGCGCCCTGCCCGTGAATGGCCTGGGTCCAGTACGCGGTGCGGATATGCGATTCGGGGATATAGCGGACGTCGCCATCGGTAATGATGTGGTCCTCGGAATTGAAGATGGGCGCGTCCGGCGCGACGCAATGCTGGAAGGTGTAATGCATGGCCATGTCCCGCCAGCGCTGCAGGTACTCGCTCGCGCTGTCGCCTTCGAAGGTTTGCACGCAGTCGTTGCCCGCGATGGCGCCGATGCGCGTGAACGCTTCGTAATCCACGCCCGCCTCGAATTTGCCGGGGTCGCCGAAGCTGTGCGCCATGGCCTTGGCGTGCACGGGCAGGTCCGGGTCGAATTCGTGGATCAGGTCGCGGAGAAACTCGTGAAACGCGAGGAACCGATCCTGATTGAAGCGCCAGTAATCGTAAGCGAGCGCGTAGTTGCCGCTGTCCTTCGGGAAAGGCACATCGCCGAATGCCGCGAATTGGGTCCCGTACAGCGCATTTGCGGCGGCGATATCCGCGTAGCGTTTGGCCAGCCAGGCGTGGAACAACCCGCGCGCGTGTTCGCACCGGCCGTCGTATTGCGGCTCGTTGCTCAGGCAGATGCTGTGCAGCGCGGGATGGTTCGCGACCAGCGGCATGAGCGCGCGCAGATACCGCTCGTAAACTGCGCGCGCTTCCGGCGCGTCGATGCAGTGCTTCATGAACCCGTACCCGCACTTGGCGAGTCCGGGATGTTGTTCGAGCATCCAATCGGGGAAGTAGTGGGGCGAAATGAGCAGATTGACCGCGACATTGCTTGCCGCGGCCCGGTCCAGCGTGGCGCGGATGTCGTTTCGAACCGGTGCATCATCGACGGTGTCCGGCCCGGTAACGACACTGCGCGGGCCCATCTCGATCTGGACGATATTCAGGTCGTATTCGGGCAGAATGAGCAGGTCCTCGCGCACTTGGCCGAAATGGCCCACGCCGGTGAAGAAGACGGGCCGACCCGCCTGCCAGAACGCGCCGTCGCGCGTTTCGACGGGGCCGGTCGCGTAGACGGGCACCCGCAGGCCGCGCTCAGGCGCGGCGATGATTTGCCGGGCCTCCTCGGTCGCGTCCGCGCAAAGCCGCTCGATATAGCGGGCTGCGGTCAGCGCCCGCACCTTGTGGCCCGTAACGCCATCGCGGACGTCGTCGCGGATGTATTGCAGAAAGCTCTCGACCACCCGCGCATCGACCCGCGGGTAGGCCATCGGGCGGCCCGCGCTCGCGCCTTGCTCAATGAGCCGGTCCAGCGCGCGGAGTTCTCCCGCGACGGCGTCGAGCCGCGCCTCGAGGGAGTTCTCGTCGGCAAGCAGCCGTCGGCGCGCGGCCTCGACGGAGGCCAGGAACCGAGGAGCGTCGAGCGACCGGTATGCGTCCAGGTCGAGCGCCTGAAGCGCATCGTCCACAAGCGCGCGCCAATGCGCCGCCTCGGCTTCCGGGCCGTAGCGGATGTACGATTGCGTGATGTCGCAGTCGGCCATGAGACCGCGCAACGCGCCCGTCATCTCGCTGCCGCGGCTCATCGTGAGATACGCCTGATAGAGCGAGCCATAGCCGGGGCGGTTCACGCCGTGGAGGGCCACGACGAAGGTATCGCCGGGCGCGGCCTCATCGGCAATGAGAAGGTCCCCCGCGTCCCGCTCGAACTCCTGCCGGAATTCGCCATTCACGTAAGCGCGGGCGGCGTTGTCCATGGCCGCGCGCATGCGGATCTCCGCGCCCGCCGCGGGAAGCCCGTTGATCGTCTCCGGCACGACGAGCCGCGTACGATACCAGCAGGTCGAATCGTGCGGCCACCACTGATGCCCCACGTCGACAGGCTCCCATGCGGAATCGTCGAAATCCGGCGCCTCCGCGCCGGGGACTTCGCCGAGATGGAAGCGCCAGTCATGCACCGTTGCATCGAGCAAGACGTCGATTTCGTCCCGCGTAATGGGCGGTTCTTCCGCGGCAATGCGAGTAACGCAGGCGCAAATCGCGAACAAGACCGGAAAGAACCGGGGCGGGAAGACGCCGCGTATCAGCATGGAAGGGCCCTCCCCCGGCCGTGTCACCGGGACTTGGGTATCTTGATCCGTTGTCCTTCGACGAGGATGTTGGGATTGGGAATCTTGTTGTGCTTGAGCAAGTCCGGCACGGTGACGCCGTAACGCATCGCGATGCTGTGAAGCGTGTCGCCGGGGCCGACGCGGTATTCCTCGAATGCTGTTTCCGCGGTGTCTTCCGCCATCGGCAGGTACACGTCGAGCAAGAGGCCGGGCAACGGGTCCTTGCCCTCGAGTTTGTTCCACCGCGCGATTTCCTCGGGCGTGACGCCATATTGCTCCGCTATCTTCGCAAGCGTATCGCCCGGCACCACGCGATACACCCGACGCTGCGAATTCGGCGGCGGGTCAGACTCTTGTGCTTGTTCGGCCGGCGCTTCCGTTG
>JAGMZX010000184.1:4601-9744 GCA_018005585.1 Candidatus Hydrogenedentota bacterium
CGGGGGGTGTGCCCCGGGCGGCTCACCGGGCGGCTCCGGCTCCGGCACTGCCTCGGGTGCGGCCTCCGTGGCCGGTTCGGCGGGCGTCGTTTCCGCAGTCTCCGGCGCAGGCGTCTCGTCTGGCGCGGGGGACGGTGGTTCAGGAACGGCCTCCGCGGGTTTCGGCGGCACGTGGACCGTCAGTTCTTGTCCGAACTTGATGTGGCTCGGGTCGTCGACCTGATTCCATCGCTTGAGGTCGTCGACGGACACGCCGTATTGCGCCGCAATGCTCGACAGAGTTTCTCCTTCCTTGATCCGGTGTTTTACCGGTTCCGTGCCTGGCGGAGGGAGTACCTCCTCAGGCTTGGCCGCGGAGAGGCGGCCGGCATGTGCCCGGACCACATCGATCCTGTCGCGGCTTGCCTGTAATTCCTGTTCTTGAAGCACGCCCGCGGCCGCGGACTCGGCCACGGCTGCGCAGATCGCGTTCAGGCGTTCCGGAGGCGCGTCCAGCACGATCACGGCATCGCAGCCCGCGGCCAGCGCCTGGACCGCGGCCTCTTCGGGCGCGCGTCCACCGGCCGCGCCCGGGCGCGATACGTCGTCCGCGATGATTGCCCCGGCAAACCGGCGCCGGTCGCGCAGGAGCATGCGCACCAGCTTCCGTGAACAGGAAGCCGACACGAGCGTATCCGCTCCCTCGAGCGCGGGCACGGCGATGTGTCCCACGAGCACGGCAGGCACATTGTGCTGCCCTGCCGCGTCAAAGGGCAGAATCTGGGCCTCCAGCTTCTCGATTTCCGTTTCCTTCACCACCAGCAGGCCGGCGTCATCGGGCGTCGCGCCGCCCGCGCCCGGGTAATGCACGACACAGGGGACTACGCCGCCGGCTTCGAGCCCCGCGAGATATTCCAGGCTGGCCGAAATGACGCGCGCCGTGTCCGCCGCGAAAGTGCGGGGCTCGCACTCGGCCGGGGCTGCGCCGGGCACGTATACGTCGAGCGGAGGCGCCAGCAGCATGTCAACGCCGCGCTCGCGGCAAAGCTGGGCGGTGCGCTGCGCGAGATTGCGTATGGCTTGGGCGTCAGCGAGCCCGCCGGCTTCGCGCGGCGAAGGCGCTTCATCGAGGCGCAGGGGATTCTCATCGCCGCCCCGTTGCGCGGCGACAATCAACGGCGGAGCCAACTGACCGGAAGTCCAGGGCACCGCGTTGAGAATTGCCTCGACCAGCGCGCGGGTCTGGCCGGCATCCGTGACGTTCTGTGCGCCCAGGACAATGCCGCCGGGGCGGAATGCGCGCAGCAGTTCTGTCGTGGCGGGGTCAAGCGTAGTGCCCGGAATGCCTATGAACAAGTGCCGGGCCGGCCACACGGGTGCGGGGGG
Organism: Candidatus Hydrogenedentota bacterium; assembly: GCA_018005585.1. Taxonomy (NCBI): domain Bacteria; kingdom Pseudomonadati; phylum Candidatus Hydrogenedentota; species Candidatus Hydrogenedentota bacterium. The sequence continues at coordinate 5,967 of JAGMZX010000184.1, forward strand.
CGGCTCTGGCGGGGCCGGTTCTTGCTCCGTTGGCGCTTGCGCCGCGGGAGGTTGCGGTACGGGGGTGTCCGGTTCTGAGGCGGGGTTCGGGCGGTCCTCGCCGGAAACGAAGTGGACGATAGTCGGCTGCGCAGGCTCGTCGGCCGCGGCAAGCGGGTCCGCGCCGTGGCTTTCCGGCCGGCCAACCTGCAACACGGCATAGCAAAGCGTAAAGCCGATTGCCACGCCCAGCAGGAACGTCACAAACAACGTGGCGGATGCAGTTCGCCGTTTTCTTCGATAATCCAAACTCACCCAAGGTCTCCCCGCCTTCGCCGCGGCGGCTTTACCCGCGGATTGTAACCGAAACGCCGCACACGGGCACAACCCGCGCGCCACGACCGGTTGTGCGGGTCCGCCGGGACATACAGCCAGGATGATTCAGCATGCCCCGGGCGCGGCCGAGGGTGCTGTTCCCTCCGCAAGGGTTTCAATCCCCTTCGCGATGGGCAAGGCTGACATCATGCCGGATGTCGGCGATGCGTCCCTTGAACACATCCAGCACTTGCGCGATGCGCGGGTCCGCCATGACCTTGCGCGCCTCTTCCGGGTTGACGGTCGGGTAGAACGGTTGCTGCGGATTGTACTCGGCCTTCGTTTCGCGTGGAGAGGCCGCGCCCGCCTGCAATTCCGTGCGGTACGTGCGCACGTTGCGCGTACTGGCGGCGAGCGCGCTTTCCAGAGCGCGCCGCTGATCCGGCTGCTCGACGGTTTCCCGCGCGCGCGTTTGGCCGGCGGCGTATTGCAGCACCAGAGTGTCGCCTTCGATTCCCGCCGCAACGCCTTGCCCCAGCCACACGGCCAAGCTCAGGCTGGCTTCGCGCACCCGCTCCAGGATAGCGGGCCAGAGCTGCCGGAGATTATCCGCCGTCAGCGTCAGCGGTTCCGGCTCCGCAGCGGGAGCAGGTGCGCCGCGTGGTTTTGCCGGGGCGGCGCGGCGCGGTACAGGAGGGGCCCCGGCCTCAGGAGGGTTTGGGCCGCCCCTCGCCGGCGCGTGACCCTCGCCCAGTTGAAGAAGCTTTTCCAGGACGGTGTCTATGGAGACATCGACCCCGGCTTTCGAGATGCGGATGAGCAGTGCTTCGAGGGCGATACGCTGCGCCAGTTGCGAATCGAATTCGCCGGTCAACTGCGCGAACTGTTCGACGAGCTTGATCAGATGCGTTAACGGGAACCGTCCCGCTTGCTCCGACAGCACCTGGATTTCATCTTCCGGAAGCGCGAGCAGTCTTGCCGCCTCGCCCGTCTTGCACACGAGCAGATTGCGGAAATGCTGGAGGATCTCCTGGACAAACTGGGAGAGGTCCTTGCCGCCCGCGACGATATCTTCCACGATGCGCAATTGCGCCGGGATATCCTTGTCGAGTATGGCCCGGCACAATTCATGAAGCAGCCGCCGGTCCACGAGCCCAAGCACGTCGTACACGTCGTCAAAACGTATTTCGCCGTCGCAATACGAAATAAGCTGGTCGAGAATGCTCTCCGCGTCGCGGACGCCCCCTTCCGCCGCCTGTGCAATGGCGTGGAGCGCGTCGTCCGTTGCCTTCTTGCCCTCTTTAACGACGATATTGCGCAGCAGTGCGACGATTCGGTCCAGGGCGACCCGCCGGAAATCAAAGCGCTGGCATCGCGAGATAATCGTCGCCGGGATCTTGTGCGCTTCCGTAGTGGCCAGGATGAACACGCCGTGCAGCGGCGGTTCCTCCAGCGTCTTCAGCAACGCATTGAACGCGGACGATGAAAGCTGGTGCACTTCGTCGATGATGTAGACCTTGTAGCGGCTGCTCGACGGCACCATACGGATGTTGTCGCGGATTTCGCGGACATTCTCGACGCCGTTGTTCGACGCGCCGTCGATCTCGATGACGTCGATGTTGTTGCCTTCCCCTATCGAGACGCAGTTCGTGCACACGCCGCACGGCTCCGGCGTGGGCTTGTCCGAGGACAGGCAATTGAGCGCCTTGCAGAGGATGCGCGCCGTGGTCGTCTTGCCGATGCCGCGCGACCCGATGAACAGGAAGGCATGATGAATGCGTCCCGCGACAATCGCGTTTTTCAGCGTGCGCGTGACGTGTTCCTGGCCGATGACGTCCTCGAACGATTGCGGACGCCACTTCCGCGCCAATACCTTGTATTCGCCTTCCGCCATCCGGTACTCGTTCCTCGCGTTGCGATGGGATTTGCAGCCCCGAAGCACGTATTATAAAGACGACAATGTGGCAAGACAACCGGCAGGACGGCGCTTGGAGTGCGGCCCGTATCCGACATTGACTGGGTCCTCTTTGAGCCGGAAATGCGGTCACGTGCGTGACCCGGCCTCTGCCAGGCTATCGAAAACACGCCCATCATCTACCACATTGATGTCGTGCGCGCCGGAAAACTGCTGGACCACCCTTTCAGGGAAACGGCCGGCCGGAAAGGCGTTCTCGTGCATCCCTGACATTTCTTTCCCTTGCGTGTGCGGGAATGAGGCGCAAGCCGAGGGGCGCCTGCCGCCAGGAAATTAAGGAATAAGCTCGCGCACCCACCCTCGAACGCTTGCCCAGAACGGTTTGCGGCGCCGCCGGCTCGGGCCAGGCACTCCTGCAGCACACGGGGCAATCCGGCTACGGCTGCTTCTGTCAAGACCTGACCGGGTTCGCCGGCGTCCCGTTGAGCAGGACCCAGCCGTCAACGCCACGTGCGCCACGCCTATAAAGAGCAAGACGCCCTCAAGTGGGAATTCGACCTCGCTGAAGCGGATTGCGAGTTACAGGACACCGCTAGTTTCCCGTCTAGCGCGAGCAAAATCAGGTCGAATTCGCATTCAATAAGCGAAGAACCATGCTAGCAAACGGCCTCGGGGCATGTCAAACATCTTGTCGTTTTGGGCCTGTGGCACAGGAGTTGGCTGGGACTGTCTCTTTGTTTCTTGCGCGTATGACTGAAAATGACATTTACAGTATACGTTGCGCTGTAATGGAACGACTCAAAGGGGAAACAGGGCAAGACCCGGAGCCGCCGCATCAAACCGGAGGAAGTTCTCGCCGGCAAGCAGGGAAGCGGAAGACTATGGGCGATGGAAGGAACTGCAAGAGGAGCTCGCCGCGCTCACCGAGCGCCTGTGAGAACGGGAGGGGCGAGAGGCCGCCCAAGGCTTGGGGCAATTGACGAGCACGGTGGGGACGGCAGCGCCCGCAGCCCCCGTGACCTGCTCACCAGCCGCCGGGGCGCGCAGATTCGTCCCGATTTCGTCCCGCTTTTCTGCTACCGGAAAGGCCCCGCGTCGCATCGATCATGGTCGAGGTCAACCGCCGCCTCTACAGGGACGGGACGACGGGGAACAAGGCTCCGGGCCTTATTCGCATCAAGGAGACTCTTGACTATGTTCTCAAGCATCTATTGAGATATCACTAACAGTAGCCATTATCAAGGGGCTGCAGCATCAATCCGGTCTGTCTCCCTTTGCTCCATCCAAGGCTATTCTTGACACCGTATGCATTGTGGTGTATACCTCTACTCGCTAGGCGAGGACCAGTCACCGCTTCAAGAAAGCATCTATCTTGCCGCTGGGTATTCCGTTTTTCGGAAAGGCCGGAGGATAAGATATGGCGACTATGAGGAAGAGCAACGAGCGCCAGAGGAATGTGTTTGGCTCTCCGGGATTGCGGCTGCTCCAGCTGTACACGCTGCTCCATTCCGGCAGACGCGCCTATTCGCTGACACGCCTGGCCGGGCTTTTCCGCTGCTCCCGTCAGAG